>NZ_LGZA01000022.1:0-46514 GCF_001308005.1 Neisseria sp. 74A18 | reverse complement strand
AAATTGTAAAGATAATAAAACATATAATGTATTTAATAAATATTACTCAAGTTAATTTAAAGCATTTGGTCTAACACAGCAAAGATAAGGGGAAGATTTGATTGTAAGAATTTACTTTAGTCAAATGCGGTTAAGCTTTATTATGGGGATAAAGAAACGGATAAGAGTAAGCAATGAAATTGGACGGTTCTGTTTGGGTTTCATTAATTTTTGTTTTAACTGTTGTATCGGGGGTCTGACCTGCATATTTATGCGGGAAAGGCTGTTTGTGCGGCCGAATATGATGTTGGTTGAAGGCTGAAACGATACTCTTTTAAGTTTGGGAGATAACCATGAACCATAAAAATGTTCACACCAATGTTAAACCCCGTCTGCTGGCAGTTTCTGTTGCAGCCGGTTTGATGGTTTTAGCTTCTGGCGCACAAGCCAATGTGGCTTATGTAACCGGCACCAAAAGCAGTGTTGATTATGTGAGCGTAGGCGGCGCAACCAATAACCCTAACCCCTCTACAAACGGCAATAAAGACAGCTTGGGCGCAAGCGGCCGTTACGGCGTGGCCGTCGGCTGGAATGCTGCGGCCAAAGACCAAAGCACCATCGCCATCGGCACTGGCACCAATGCCAATCTGAATGCCGGCGTGGCCATCGGTTCTTTGGCACAATCTAACGGCGTTGCCGCTACCGCTTTGGGCGGTCAGGCCAATGCCGGTGCTTACGCCTCTACCGCTATCGGCCGTCAAGCCAAATCTACCGGCGGCTCGAGTACTGCCGTAGGTACTAATGCCGCTGCCTCTGCTTCTTACGCTGCCGGTTTCGGCGGCGGCGCCCAAGCCAGCGGAAACTTTGCAACTGCTTTGGGCAGCCAATCTAAAGCAACCGATGTAAGCGCTACCGCTGTCGGCAGCAGCGCGAATGCCAGCGGAATCGCTGCAACCAGCGTAGGCGCAAACGCCCAAGCCTCTGCAGTGGCTTCAACTGCATTGGGTAACGCTGCCAAAGCAAGCGGTGCCAATGCCGTTGCCATCGGCCGCAATTCCAACGCTTCTTCTGCCAACAGCATTGCCCAAGGCACCAGCGCCCAAGCAACTGCTTTGAATGCCGTTGCCATCGGTAACGGTGCGGTATCGTCTCATGCCGGTTCGGTAGCTTTGGGTTCTGCCTCTAGAACTGCTCCTGCCCAAGGCACAAACAGCGCCACAGTAGGCTCGCTGACTTACGGCGGCTTTGCCGGTACTGCTCCCGTGGGTACGGTAAGCGTGGGTTCTTCAGGTGCCGAACGTACCGTAACCAACGTAGCGGCAGGCCGCATTACGGCAAACAGCACCGATGCCATCAACGGCAGCCAACTGCACAGCCTGTCTGAAAAAGTAAACCAAAACGGCGGCAACATCACCAACATCAACAATCAAATCACCAACATCAACAACCGTGTGGGTGATTTGGACAAAGACCTGCGTGCGGGTATCGCCGGTGCTACTGCTATCGGCTTCCTGCAACGTCCGAACGAAGCCGGTAAGAGCTTGGTATCTGCCGCTGTGGGCGGTTACAAAAACCAACAGGCTTTGGCTTTGGGCTATGCGCACAACTCTGACAACAACAAGTGGTCTACCAAGTTCGGTGTGGGCGTAAACACCCGTAAAGACGTGAACTGGGGCGCCAGCTTGGGTTACCAGTGGTAATGACCTGCGGGGCCGTCTGAAACGGGCGGCCTGTTTAAGCTAAAGAACGAATCGAATCAAAGAATGATCGAAAGGAAATCATAATGAAACTGTCTGCATTGATTTTACCTCTGGCAGCTGCACTGACACTGGCAGCTTGCGGCAACCTGAGCAAAGTAAGCAAAGACGGCATGACCGACAACCCGGTATGGCCCAACCCTGAAAAAACCACTTTCCGCCACAGCGGTTCGCAACACGGCTCTTGGCCCAACTGGGATAACGTGCGCCAAATCGAAGCCGGTATGAATAAAGACCAGATCTACAACCTGATCGGCCGCCCGCACTTCAACGAAGGCCAATACTTCGTGCGCGAGTGGGACTACCTGTTCAACTACCGCGAAGACGGTCAACACAAAACTTGCCAATACAAAATCTTGTTTGACAAGAAGATGAACGCGCAAAGCTTCTTCTGGCTGCCGGAAGGCTGCGGCCCGAAAGCCAAAGCACCTGAAGTTGTGCGCGAAGTGATCATCCGCGAAGTGGAAACTTCTCCGAAGCGCATCCGCCAATAATTTGTGATGAAAACTGTTGCAGTTATTGCCGCCGTGCTGCTCGGCCTGAGCGTTCATGCTCAGGCGGGCAGCACGCCGCATTTGAAGCGTAAAGCGGTGGTGCATACCGACAGGGCGGAATTGTGTTTGGAAAACAACCGCTGCTACCCTGTGTTAATCGGTAAAACCACACCCAAGGGTACGTTCGACCTGAATATCGTCAAAACCAACTGGCGCGGCTATGGCGGCGATGTGATGAAATTCAAAGAAGAAGGCGACTTTATGTTCGCCGTTCACCGCGTGTGGACACTCAAACCCGAAGAGCGGCGTTTGGAAAGAATTGCTTCTTCGCGAGTAAAAGACCGTATCATGACCAACGGCTGCATCAATGTAACCGATGATGTTTACGAAAAACTCAAAGCCTATTTCGTGCTCGAAGTATTGTAATGCTTGAGAACAAGGCAACCATATCAAAAGGCCGTCTGAAATATTTCAGACGGCCTTTGTTTTCTTACCGCATTATACGTATCAACGCTCGAAGTGCAGGAACTGCATGTGCCGTTCGTATTGGTTCAGAATGTCGATAATAATCTGCTCTTTGGTGTAGCCGACGATATCGTAATCCTGACTGCCTTCGCTCAAAAACACCTCGGCGCGATAATATTTATCCTGTTCGCTTCTGGGCGCGATATTACCGGCCTGACCGAGTGCAAACACGGGTTTGATGGCCTCAATCAACCGCACTTCATAAAGAAAATCCACTTCTTCGCCGTGCAGCACTTCCAGCTTGAATACATGTTTTTCTTTATCTTCCGTGAGCTTGGTTTCAATGCCTTTTTCCTGTAACTCGTGCGCCACTTCGAGCATGGCCGGTTGCAGCGTTTTGATCATAAAGCGCAAAGCGGTTTTCGCACTGGGAAAATCGACCAAACGGCTCAAGCGGTTGCGCCAGTTGCGGCCGTCGTCGAGCACCATCGCTTTATCGATTTGCGTGGCTTTGCGTTTATTGCCTTCTTGGCGCAGGCAGATCCACATCGAAATCATATACACCACCAACACCAGCGAGAACGGCAACCCTGCCACCACCGACACCGATTGCAGCGAGCTGAAACCGCCGGCAAACAGCAGGCCGAGCGTAATCAGGCCGGTGGCCGCCGCCCAGAACAAACGCAGCCAAATCGGCGCGTCGGCACCTGAAGCCAGATTGCGCGAACTCAGATTTGCCAACACCAGCGCTCCCGAATCGGCCGAAGTCACGAAGAAAATCAGCCCGATAATCACCGCCAGAAACGACCACAGCGAAGCGAGCGGATAATGTTCAAACAGCGCAAACATGCCCATTGCCGGGTTTTCCAGCGCCGTTTTGCCCAACTCGACCGCGCCGTTGTTCACCAACTCAATCGCGCTGTTGCCGAAAATCGAGAACCACGCAAAGATAAAGCCGAGCGGGATAAACATCACGCCGAACACAAATTCGCGCAAGGTACGGCCGCGCGAAATGCGGGCGATAAATAGGCCGACAAACGGCGCCCATGCCACCCACCACGCCCAGAAGAAAATCGTCCAAGCCGATTTCCATTCCGCGCCTTTCTCGCCCGTGTAGGCATACACTTGAAACGTTTTGCCGAGCAGCGTTTGGAAATAATCGCCGATGTTTTCCGTGAGTGCGTTCAGCAGGAATACCGACGAACCCATCACCAACAGCGCGATCAGCAGAAACGTCGCGCCCAGCATATTGATTTCAGACAGACGCCGCACGCCGCGTTCCACGCCCGACATGGCCGACAGCCCTGCCACCACTACCACCGAAATGATAATGGCCGCCTGAACAAACTGGCTGGCGGGAATACCGAACACATGGCTCAAACCCGCATTGGCCTGCAATACGCCGATACCCAAACTGGTGGCGATACCCAACAGCGTACACACCACGCCGAAGGTATCCACCGTATTACCCAGCCAGCCGTCGGTGCGTTTTTGGCCGAACACCGGCACCAATGCGCTGCGCAGAGCCAGCGGCATGTCTTTACGGTAGGCGAAATACGCCAAAGCCATACCGATTAAGGCGTAGATGCCCCAACCGTGCAGCCCCCAATGCAGAAAGGTTTGCGACAAGGCCGCACGCGCCGCTTCGGGTGTGCCGCCTTCGCCGGTATTGGGCGTGAGATAGTGCGCCAGCGGTTCGGACGCGCCGAAAAACAGCAAATCAATGCCGATGCCCGCCGAAAACAACATCGCCGCCCACGCCAAAAAAGGGAAATCGGGTTTGTCTTGATCTTTGCCCAGCTTGATGTCGCCGTAGCGGGAAAAGCCGACAAACAGCGAAAAAATCGAATATGCCGCCACCACCAGCATGTAATACCAGCCGAAATGGTCGGATACCCAGCGCAGCGAGCTGCCGAGCACGTTTTCGCCGATTTCCGGAAACAGAATGGTAAACTGAATCAGGGCGACAGAAATCACTGAAGCGGCGGTGAAAACGGTTTTGTTCACCGCCAGCTTGGGCGCGTCTGCCGCCGTGGAATTGGGTGCACTGTGCATGTATCCTCCTTTTTATGGTTTTTATGTTTTCAGACGGCCTCTCAAACCGGTCTGCTTGCTATTAAATTAAAGGCCGTCTGAATCATCGACTCGCTGAAGTCGAAAATATTCGGGCTGATTGCTTATCCGTCCGATAAGGCCGTCTGAAAACACGATTCAGACGGCCTCAACCAGCCCTTACGCCCTGCGCTTCGGTTCGCCGCGTATCGGCGCGCCGTCGGCCACATAATAATCCGCCGTAGATTTCGGCAACGGCTGGCGGCCGCGGATTTTGTCGGCGATTTTCTCTGCCAACATAATCGTTGTGGCGTTCAGATTGCCCGTGATGATGTTCGGCATAATCGACGCATCGACCACGCGCAGGCCGTCGATGCCGTGCACGCGGCCTTCGCCGTCCACCACCGCATCGTTGCCCTCGCCCATCGCGCAGGTGCACGAAGGGTGGTAGGCCGTTTCGGCGTGTTGGCGCACATATTCGTCGAGCTGCTCGTCGGTTTGTATGCTTTCAGACGGCGTGATCACCGCGCCGCGATAGCGGTCGAGCGCGGGCTGGTTCATGATTTCGCGCGTGATGCGGATGGCGGCGCGGAACTCTTCCCAATCCTGTTCGTGGCTCATGTAGTTGAACAGAATGCTCGGATGCTCCGCCGGATTGCGCGATTTCAGCTTGATGCGGCCGCGGCTGGGCGAGCGCATCGAGCCGACGTGCGCCTGAAAACTGTGCGACTTGCTGGCGTTGCGGCCGTCGTAGCGCACGGCAATCGGCAGAAAGTGATATTGGATATTCGGCCACTCGAATTTTTCATGCGAACGGATAAAGCCGCCGCCTTCAAAATGATTGGTCGCGCCCAAGCCCGTACCCAACAACAGCCATTCCGCGCCGATGGCAGGCTTGTTCCACCAATTCGTTGCCGGCGCAATCGACACCGGCTCTTTGCACTCATACTGCATGTAAAGCTCGAGATGGTCTTGCAGATTGTTGCCCACACCCGGCAAATCCAACACCTCGCTCACACCCGCCTCACGCAGCCATTCGCCCGGGCCGACGCCGCTGCGTTGCAGAATCTGCGGCGACGCAATCGCCCCCGCACACAGCAGCACTTCGCGGCGCACTTCGATGCTGTGCGTTTGGTTTTGATGGCTAAAGCGCACACCGCGCGCGCGTTTGCCGTCAAACAGAATCGTGTCGGTAAGCGCGCCGGTGAGAATCGTCAGCCGCTCGCGGTGTTTCGCCATATCCAGATAACCGCGTGCGGTAGAAGCACGGCGGCCGCGCGGCGTCACAAACCTGTCCATCGGGCCGAAGCCTTCCTGCTGATAGCCGTTCAAATCGTCGGTGCGCGGATAGCCCGCATCCACGCCTGCCTGAATCATGGCCTCAAACAGCGGGTTTACATTCGGTTTGGCAGTAGTTACATGAATCGGGCCGCTGCCGCCGTGGTAATCGTTTTCGCCCGCATCGCGGTGTTCGGCCTTTTTGAAATAAGGCAGGCAGTCGAGATACGTCCAGTCTTCCAAACCGGGGATTTTCGCCCAATGATCGAAATCCAGCGCATTGCCGCGGATATAGCACATACCGTTAATCAGCGAAGAACCGCCCAAACCCTTGCCGCGCCCGCAATCCATACGGCGGTTGTTCATAAACGGCTCGGGGTCGGTTTTGTAGCCCCAGTTATAAGTCAAACCTTGCAGCGGCATCGCCAGCGCAGCGGGCATCTGCGTGCGGAAATCCAAACGGTAGTCGGGCAGGCCGGCTTCGAGCAGCAGCACCGATACATTTTCGTCTTCCGTCAGCCGCGCCGCCAACACATTGCCCGCGCTACCCGCGCCGATGATGATGTAGTCGTAAGTGGATTTTAGGGTCATGGGTTTCCTTTTTAGTGTGTGGTTTTCAGACGGCCTTTATGTTTTGCAGGCCGTCTGAAACAGATTTTGAAACGGATCATGTGATACGGCAGGCTAATCCAAACATTCGGCATGAATGTCGTACAGTGGTCATCCTTAGGGGTAAAAGGCCGTCTGAAAAATAAGCAGTATCGGGTTTTCAACCGGCCTGAATCAAACCGCTTTTCAGACGGCCTCAAAACACCGATTGATAATCCCCCAGCTCCACCAGCACCGATTTGGTTTGCGTGTAGTGCATCAGCGTTTGGATGCCGTTTTCGCGGCCGATGCCGGATTGTTTGTAGCCGCCCACGGGCATTTGCGCGGGCGATTCGCCCCAAGCGTTGATCCAGCAGATGCCCGCCTGAAGTCTGCCGATGATGCGGTGGGCGCGTTTTACGTCGGGCGTAACCACGCCTGCGGCCAAGCCGTATTCGGTGTGGTTGGCGCGCACGATCACTTCTTCTTCGGTGGTGTAGGCCAAAATGCTCATCACGGGGCCGAAGATTTCTTCGCGGGTAATCGCCATATCGTCGGTGCAGTCGGTGAACACGGTAGGGGCAACATACGCGCCGTGTTCCATGCCGTTTTCTTTCAGACGGCCTCCGCCCGCCAGCAACCGTGCGCCTTCCGCTTTGCCTTTTTCGATATAGCCCAGCACTTTTTCCATGTGCGGAAAGCTTGCCAACGGGCCGAAGTTCACGTTTTCGTCGAGCGGGTCGCCGGCGCGGATGCGGGCTACGCGCTCCAGTACTTTGGCTTCAAACGCTTCTTTTTTGTTTACCGGCACAAACACGCGCGTGCCGTTGGTGCAGACTTGGCCGGAGCTGTAAAAATTGGCCATCAGGGCGATGTCGGCGGCAAGGTTCAAATCGGCATCGTCGCAAATAATCAGCGGCGACTTGCCGCCCAGCTCCATCGTGACTTCTTTCAGGGAAGAAGCGGCGGCTTGCGACATCACTTTTTTACCCGTCGCCACGCCGCCGGTAAACGACACTTTGGCAATCTGCGGATGGTTGCTCAAGGCCTCGCCCACGCGCCAATCGCCTTGAACCACATTAAACACGCCGTCGGGCAGACCCGCTTCGGTGAAAATTTCCGCCAGTTTCAGCGCGCCGGTGGGCGTCACTTCGCTGGGTTTGAAAATCATGGCGTTACCCGCCGCCAGCGCAGGCGCGGCTTTCCACATGGCAATCTGAATCGGATAATTCCACGCGCCGATGCCCGCCACCACGCCCAACGGCTCTTGGCGGGTGTAGGCGAAAGCGGAATCGCGCAGGGGAATTTGGCGGCCTTCGATCGCCTGCGCCAAACCCGCATAATATTCAATCACATCCGCGCCGGTAACAATATCGACATACAGGGTTTCAGACAGGGGCTTGCCGGTATCCAAGGTTTCGATGCGCGCCAATTCGTCGTTACGTTCGCGCAAAATAGCCACAGCTTTGAGCAAAATGCGGCCGCGTTCCACGGCGGTCATCGCCGCCCAAACCTTTTGACCCGCCAAGGCCGTCTGAACGGCGGTTTCGATTTCTTCGGCACTGCTTTGCTGAACGGTAGATAAAACATCACCGTTGGCAGGGTTGATATTGCTGAATGTTTCGGCTTGGGAATCGGCGGTTACATAAGCGCCGTTAATGTATGCGGTGAGTGTTTGCATGAAGAACCTCTCTTGTCTTGACCAATCGGACAGCCTGCCCGAACGCATCGCACGACACGGCAGTCAGGGTTTAGGCTCTGCAAACAGTATTGAAAAGCGGCTAACTGCCGTATATTGTGCGTAAAAGTGAATATTTTTACCTTATTGAAGCGAATTTCATTTTTACCATAACATATTTTCATAGCTGTGTCATGGCAAAGCCCCAAGCCTGAAAGCCGTTTTTCAGACGGCCTTACCGCACCTATCGGATAAATACACCGTGCCAACCGGCAACGGCGGGGTCAAAAATATGTTATAAAGGCATTTTCAAACCTACAAACTTGGAGCAACACGATGGAACTCGTATTTATCCGCCACGGGCAAAGCGAATGGAACGCCAAAAACCTGTTTACCGGCTGGCGCGACGTGAAACTGAGCGAGCAGGGTTTGGCAGAAGCCGCCGCCGCCGGGCAAAAACTCAAAGAAAAAGGCTATCAGTTCGACATCGCCTTCACTTCCGTATTAACCCGTGCCATCAAAACCTGCAACATCGTGCTGGAAGAATCCGACCAACTGTGGGTTCCCCAAATCAAAACATGGCGTTTGAACGAACGCCACTACGGCCAGCTTCAAGGCTTGGATAAAAAACAAACCGCCGAAAAATACGGCGACGACCAAGTGCACATTTGGCGCCGCAGCTACGACACCCTGCCGCCGCTGCTCGACCCCGCCGATGAGTTTTCCGCCCACAACGACCGCCGCTACGCCCACCTGCCCGACGATGTGGTGCCCGACGGCGAAAACCTGAAAGTTACCCTCCAACGCGTGCTGCCTTTCTGGCACGACCAAATCGCCCCCGCCATTTTAAGTGGCAAACGCGTATTGGTAGCCGCCCACGGCAACAGCCTGCGCGCCTTGGTGAAACACATCGAAGGCATTTCCGACGACGACATCATGGGCGTGGAAATCCCCACCGGCCAGCCTTTGGTTTATAAATTGGACGAAAATTTGAAAGTTGTGGATAAATTCTATCTGTAACCCCGCTTTCATCATCAACATGCTTCGAGGCCGTCTGAAAAATATTCAGACGGCCTCTTCACATTAAATCCATTCATACAGCCATGCAAATAACTCGTTTGCGCCTTGCCCGAAAAACCTTCAAGATACGACCATCCGAATAAGCATCCGCAATTGATTTAACAACAGGAGTTGAACATGAACACATTTCATCTATCCGGCTACCCGCGCATCGGTGCGAAGCGCGAGCTGAAATTTGCCGTAGAAGCCTTTTGGAAAGGCGCGAAAAGCGAAGCCGAGCTGCAAGAAGTTGCCGCCGAAATCCGCCGTCTGAACTGGGCCACCCAAAAAGCCGCCGGTGCCGATTTGCTGCCCGTAGGCGATTTTTCTTTTTACGACCACGTTTTAGACCTGCTCTGCACTTTGGGCGCGATTCCCAAACGTTTCGGTTTCGACGCGGCCAACCTGAGCCTGCCCGAATACTTCCAACTGGCGCGCGGTAACGCCACCCAGTTTGCGATGGAAATGACCAAGTGGTTCGACACCAACTACCACTACATCGTACCCGAATGGCACGCCGACACCGAATTTAAAGTCAACGCCAAAAACCTGATTGCCCAAATCAAAGAAGCCAAAGCGCAAGGCCACGACATCAAGCCCACGCTGGTCGGCCCCGTTACCCTGCTGTGGTTGGGCAAAGCCAAAGACGACAACTTCAAACGCATCAGCCTGCTGCCCAAGCTGCTGTCCGCTTACGCACAACTGCTGCGCGAACTGGCCGCAGAAGGCGTAGATTGGATTCAGATCGACGAGCCGATTCTCTCTGCCGACGCCGATGCCAACTGGATCAAAGCCGTTGAAACCGCTTACAAAGAATTTGCCAACACCGGCGTACGCATCATCATCGGCACCTACTTCGCCTCTGCCGCCGAACACCTCAACCTGCTCAAAGCCCTGCCTGTTCACGGCGTACACATCGACTGCGTGCGCGCACCCGAACAGCTCTCCGTGTTTGCCGACGCATGGCCGGAAAACAAAGTATTGTCGGTCGGCCTGATTGACGGCCGCAACGTATGGCGCGCCAACTTGAGCAAAGTGATCGACACCCTGAAACCGGTTCAAGAAAAACTGGGCAACAACCTGTGGATCGCACCTTCCTGCTCGCTGCTGCACAGCCCGCAAGACTTGGCCGTAGAAGAAAAACTCGATGCCGAAATCAAAAACTGGATGGCTTTCGCCGCCCAAAAACTGGTTGAACTGGGCGTAGTGAAACAAGCATTGGCACACGGCAAAGACAGCGTAAAAGAAGCCATTGCCGCTTCCGATGCCGCCGCAGCCGACCGCGCCACCAACAAAAAAATCCACAACGATGCCGTTAAAGCCCGCGTGGCCAACCTGCCCGAAGGTGCCGACCAACGCAAATCACCGTTTGCCGAGCGCATCAAAGCGCAACAGGCTTGGATGAACCTGCCCGTATTGCCGACCACGACTATCGGCTCGTTCCCGCAAACCACCGAAATCCGCCAAGCCCGTGCCGCCTTCAAAAAAGGCGAACTCTCCGCAGCCGATTACGATGCAGCGATGAAAAAAGAAATCGCCTACTGCGTGGAAGTACAGGAAAAATTGGAGCTGGATGTGCCGGTACACGGCGAAGCCGAGCGTAACGACATGGTGGAATACTTCGGCGAACAACTGGCCGGCTACTGCTTCACCCAATTCGGTTGGGTACAAAGCTACGGTTCACGCTGCGTGAAACCACCCATCATCTTCGGCGACGTTTCCCGCCCGAACCCGATGACCGTTTACTGGTCTTCATACGCCCAAACCCTGACCAAACGCCCGATGAAAGGCATGCTTACCGGCCCGGTAACCATGTTCAAATGGTCGTTTGTGCGCGACGACATTCCGTTGAGCGAAGTCGCCAAACAAATCGCCTTGGCCTTGAACGACGAAGTGTTGGACTTGGAAAAAGCCGGCATCAAAGTGATTCAGATCGACGAACCGGCCATCCGCGAAGCCATGCCGCTGAAAAAAGCCCAATGGGACGAATTTTTGGCTTGGGCGTGTGAAGCCTTCCGTTTGAGCAGCACTGGCGCGGAAGACAGCACCCAAATCCACACCCACATGTGCTACTCGGAGTTTAACGACATCCTACCCGCCATCGCCTCTATGGATGCCGACGTAATCACCATCGAAACATCACGTTCCGACATGGAATTGCTCACCGCGTTCGGCGACTTCAGATACCCGAACGACATCGGCCCCGGCGTGTACGACATCCACAGCCCGCGCGTGCCGACTGCCGCCGAAGTGGAAAAACTGCTGCGCAAAGCCATGGAAGTGGTGCCGGTCGAGCGCTTATGGGTCAACCCCGACTGCGGCCTGAAAACCCGCGGCTGGAAAGAAACCATCGAGCAGCTGGAAGTGATGATGGAAGTAACCAAAAAACTGCGTGGCGAGTTAGCCGCCAAATAAAGCCGAGTCTGTGAAATAGAGAGCCAAAGGCCGTCTGAAAAATTTTCAGACGGCCTTTTATCATCACTCTTGCTTTATGATAAAAGCAAAAGAACAGGACTATATATGTTCGACGGCAGGCAAAGATGTCGGCCCGCCCTACCGCACTGCAATATTTTCCGACCTGCTTGTTTGAGCTGCATACAGCAGGCCGTCTGAAAGTTTATTTTCAGACGGCCTCTCTAAAATCAAGCGATTCAACTATATTCAAACTACTTACTTAAGCAACGAGATCGGCAGGGGAGGATTACATATCCGCCCGTGTTTGCATTTGCGGAATGTTCGGGCAATCCTTGCAAGATTTGCCGTTGCGGGCAGATATATCATCTGCCCCTACAATTAGGTTATTCCATTTAAGTGGATTAACTATATAAACCACACCCAAACTTAACTTGTTGCCAATATCCTGAAACGTAAGGGCGAATATACAATCCATCCGTGCCAGATTGCAGAAAATATTCAATACTTCATTTAAATCAATTGCTTAAAAAAATTCAATAAAAACGTATCGATAAATTCACCTGTTTCAACTTCACTCAATCCACCGCCTGCGCCGCACACACCGCCGATGCCCAAGCCCATTGGAAATTATAGCCGCCGAGCCAGCCGGTAATGTCCATCACCTCGCCGATAAAATACACACCCTCACACAGCTTGCTTCGCATGGTTTTCGGGTCGATTTCCTTCACGTTTACCCCGCCCCGCGTTGCTTCCGCCTTTTTATGGCCGTCTGAACCGCTGGGCAACAACGTCCATTCGTTCAAACTTCTGCCCAACTCTTGCAGCACGGCATTGGGAATGTCGGCCCATTTTTGCGCGGCATAGGGTGCGAACGTGTCGCGGGCAAGCCAAAAATCCAACAAACGCTCGGGCAAGGCGGGGCAAAGCTGCTTCAATGCCGTATTCAGCTGGATTTTCTGACCGTGTTTGCCGTCGCACAAAGCCTGTGCCACATCCGTATCCGGCACCAGATTCACCCTGACAACCTGCCCCGGCTGCCAATAACTCGAAATCTGCAACACCGCCGGCCCGCTCAAACCTTTGTGGCGGAACAGTAAATCTTCATCGAAATCCACAGCCTGCCTGCCGCTTCCGGTGCTGATGCGTACCGGCAGGGCAATGCCCGACAACGCATCAAAACCCTGCTGCGCCCAATGTTCGAAACGCAACGGCACCAAAGCGGCTTCGGGCTGCACGATACTGTGGCCGAACTGTTTGGCCAATTCGTATCCGAACGGCGTTGCCCCCACCGCAGGCACGGCCAAACCGCCGGTGGCAACAATCAGGTTGCGGCATCGGAATACGCCTTGCGACGTGCGCACTTCAAAACGCGCGCCTTTGTTGTCAGAGGCCGTCTGAACACAATCCACGGCTTCGATACGGCAACCCGTATGCCAGCTCACCTTGCCGCGCGCGCATTCCGTTTGCAGCATGGAAATAATATCCTGCGCGCTGTGGTCGCAAAACATCTGCCCCTTATGCTTTTCGTGGTACGCAATGCCGTAGCGGTCGAGCAGCGCAATAAAATCCTGCGCGGTAAAACGCGAAAGCGCATGGCGCACGAAACGCGGCTGCTGCGACACATAATAAGCCGAGCCGTCATGCCCGTTGAGGTGGCGGTTAGTAAAATTGCAGCGGCCGCCGCCCGAAATGCGGATCTTTTCACCGATTTTCAGCGCATGATCCAGCAAAGCCACACTCAAGCCGCGCTGCCCGATACGGGCGGCACACATCATCCCCGCCGCACCCGCACCGATCACCACACAATCAAAGTAAGCAATAGTATTCATCGTTTTCCAGCTTATCCAAACACACCATTATAGCCAATCGTCCGCACAGTATCACC
Organism: Neisseria sp. 74A18; assembly: GCF_001308005.1. NCBI lineage: Bacteria > Pseudomonadati > Pseudomonadota > Betaproteobacteria > Neisseriales > Neisseriaceae > Neisseria > Neisseria sp. 74A18. The sequence goes on along the minus strand of NZ_LGZA01000022.1, from coordinate 32,864 downwards.
GCACCATCCGCCGCAACCGAGGCCGTCTGAAAAAAACGGGGGCAATAAACTGCTTTTCAGACGGCCTACCACACCAACCGCCGCTGCTGGACGCTCCCCGCAAGTTGGCGTATGCTTGCCCGACAAAGCCCGAAACCTATCGACCTATACACAAAATTTCAAAACACAGCCAAAGGAACACACCGTGCGCAACCACATCTGGGCAGCCCTCTGCCTGTGCCTTGCCGCCGCCCCGGTTTACGCCGACGCAGGCGACATCAAAGCACGCCAACAATACATGAAAGACTGGCGCGGCCTAAACAAAAAGATGAGCGGCATACTCAAAAACAGCAACGCCCAAACCTTTCCCGCCCAACAGTTTGCCGCGCTCGCCGCCGAATTAAACAGCACCGCAAACGAACCTTGGGAATATTACGGCCCCGGCACCAACGGAGCAAATTCCGAAGCCAAAGCCGCCGTGTGGGAAAAACCGCAGCAATTTCAAGCCGCTATCAAACGCTTCAACCAAGCCGCCGCCGCACTGAACCAAGCCGCTGCCGGCGGCAACTACCAAGCCGTAAAAACATCGTTCGACAAAATGGCCCAAAGCTGCAAAGCCTGCCACCAAGCATTTAAAGAATAAGCCTAAACAATAAACCCGCAGGCCGTCTGAAAACCGACTTCGTGGGTTTTACCGAAACATACAGAAAGGAAACATCATGAACCTAATCCACACCGTTACCCTGCTCGCCTTAATACAATACCTGTATTTCGGCTTTGCCGTCGGCCGCGCCAGAGCAAAATACGGCGTTAACGCCCCCGCCGTTTCCGGAAACGAACACTTCGAGCGCGCCTTCCGCATCCAAGCCAACACCCTCGAACAGCTCGTCGTTTTCCTACCCGCCCTGTTTATCGCATCTTTTTATTGGAACGAAACGCTCATCGCCGCCATCGGAGCCGTGTATTTGATCGGCCGCTTTCTCTACCGCCGAGCCTACACCGCCGACCCGCAAACCCGAGCCGTAGGCTTTCTGCTGACGGTCATACCCACATTTATCTTGATTCTAGCCGGTTTAGTCGGGGCAGTATTTAAAGCTTAAGCAGGGTTTTGCAATTGAGAAAGGCCGTCTGAATGTTCAGACGGCCTCTGTTCTACCCTTCCGCTTCTTTACTCCCTTTCGGGGCAGGCGGTTCTATTTGTTCTTTCCAGCCTCCTTAGATCGGATTCTCGAATCCCACTTGTCCGCACAATTACAATGATTAAACATTTCTGCCATCCCTACCATTTTATCGAATACGAATATCCTATCTGCATCTACCAAATTTACCCAGATTGATTGTAAACTTTTGTTTAATGTTTTAAAATTTCACTTCTTATTTAAATGCCATTCAGGCAATTCTCATTACTTAATTTTATAAATGAGTTCGGATAAGTAAAAACATCAATGACATTTCATACTATAGATATCCATACCTGACAGCATCGTTATATTAAAAATACTTTAGAGAGAAATAAAAACATGGATGAATTAAATCTCGCCAATTCGATTTTTCCCGGCTTCAACGATCAAAACGGTCTGATGATTTGCGGTTATGAATGGGGCTGGAGCAAAGCCGATGAAGCCGCTTATGAACAGGGAGAATACACACTGCCCGAGGAAAAAGTGGAGCATACTTTTGCTAATAAAGCGTTGTATTACGGAGAACGTGCCAAAACTTGGCGCTACGACAATGCGATTAAAACATGGTTCGATTTGTGGGGGCATCCTTTAAACGAACAAGGTTTAGGCGGGGCATTTGAAAAGTCGCTGTTACAGACTAACTGGGCTAACACTCAAGACCGAGCCGTAAACGATTATGAAAAATTTCTTTCTCCCGAACAAGTAAATAACTTTATGCACCATCTTAAAACTTTGCGTCCGAAGGTTATTTTCTTTATGGGCAGCAAATTATTAAATTATCTAAACCGACCCGAAGTCTTGCCTAAATTCAAGCAAATCATGGGGGAGGAAATCGAGCCTCTTCACTATGAGCAAAAACCGTTTGAAGGAACTAGATTCCGAGTAGGCTTTCAAGGTTTTGAACACTGCCAAGTCGTTTGCCTGCCCCATCCGAGTGCAAGCCGAGGCTTGTCATACGGATACATTGAATTGTTCCGCCCGGAAATGAATAAGATTTTGGCTGATTATAAAGCAGCTCGCGGGTTCTAAAAGCGGCTTTAAAGTGATGATGCCGTCTGAAAGTTTTCAGACGGCATCATTCTTGTATCAATGGCTTTATTTGCCCTAACAGCGAGGAGTTACAAGATGAGCGACCATATCCGATCTGTGTCATACCATCATCTGCCTTCTTCATTTGAAACTTTCGGCATTCAATGCGAAAGCGGCTGGCTGCCTTTGATCCGTCCGCTGATTGACTACATCGATTCCTACAATCAACACAAGCCTGAATCGGAACAGATTATTATTCTGCAAATCAAACAAAAATTCGGCGGCCTGAGTTTGCATACCGATTTCACCGATGAAACACTCGAACGAATGATAGAACAGGTTCAACAAAAATCATTGCATGTGTGTGAAAAATGCGGCAGCACGGAGCAAGTTGACGGTATCTTCATCAAGATTCAAGGCAAAACAGTGCTTCCGCGCGTCAAAACTCTATGTGTCCGTTGTGCTGAAACCGATGTGCAAACACCGCCAGTTTCAAAGCCTGATTAAATAATCAATCAACTTATTTTTAATACACGGCAACAAGCTGAAGACGGTACAGTAGTACGGAATCGATTCTGGTACCGCTTTAGCGGCTGACACAATCTTTCTCTTTGAGCTAAGGCACAGCAACACAGTAGTAAAAATGAAGTTGATTGACTATACACACTTAGGATGAAAAGGCCGTCTGAATGTTCAGACGGCCTCTGTTTTACCCTTCCGCTTCTTTATTCCCTTTCGGAGCAGGCGGTTCTATTTGTTCTTTCCAGCCACATTCTTTCTGCGGGCAGACTTTTTCTACGCCCCAGCGTTTGGTGGTTTTGATGGTCAATACCGGCCATTGGCATTTCGAGCAGGTTTCGGCAATCGGCGGGTTCCAAGTGGCGTAGTTGCAGTCGGGGTAGGTGCTGCAGCTGTAAAACAGTTTGCCGTAGCGTGATTTGCGCTCGACCAGCCGGCCTTTTTTACATTGCGGGCATTCTACGCCGGTGTCTTTGGGTTTTTCCAACGGTTCGATGTGTTTGCACTTCGGATAGTTGGCGCAGCCGATGAATTTGCTGCCGGTGCGGCTGTATTTGTAAACCAGTCCGCCGCCGCATTTGGGGCATTCGCGGCCTTCGAGTTCGGCTTGTTCGGCGGCTTCTTTGGCGATGCGCTCGGCGGCTTGTTCGGCGGTTTCGTTGACGTTGCGGGTGTAGCTGCATTCGGGATAGCCGGCGCAGGCGACGAAGCGGCCCATTCTGCCGAATTTGATTTGCAGTTTGTGGTTGCCGCATTTCGGGCAGATTTCGTCAAGCTCTTCGGTGGTGAATTTGGCGCGTTCGATGCCTTCTTTTTCTTCGACCTGTTTGTGGAATCCTTTCCAGAATTTGTCCATCACGGGAATCCACTCGCGTTTGCCGGTGGCGATTTCGTCGAGCTGGTCTTCGAGTTTGGCGGTGAAGTGGTAATCGACGTATTGGGCGAAATGTTCGGTTAAAAATTTGTTGACGATGTCGCCGGTGTCGGTAGGCATGAAGCGTTTTTGCTCCAGCGTTACGTATTCGCGCTCTTTCAGGGTGGAAATGATGCTGGCGTAGGTAGAGGGGCGGCCGATGCCGAATTCTTCGAGTGCTTTTACCAGCGTTGCTTCGTTGAAGCGCGGCGGCGGGGTGGTGAAGTGCTGCTCGCCGTAGATGTTGTCGACGGGCAGTTTTTCGCCTTCTTTCATTTCGGGCAGTTTTTTGTTGTCTTCGTCTTCGTCGTTGTCGTCGGTGCCTTCTTCATACACGCTCAAAAAGCCTGCGAAGGTTTGCACTTGGCCGGTTACGCGGAATACGCCGTTGCCCACGGCAATATCGACGGTGGTTTGGTCGAATTTGGCGGGGTTCATTTGGCAGGCTACGGTGCGCTGCCAGATCATTTGGTAGAGTTTGAATTGGTCGGCAGTTAAAAACGGCTTGACGCTTTCGGGGGTGCGGTACACGGAAGTCGGGCGGATGGCTTCGTGCGCTTCTTGTGCGTTTTTCGATTTGGTTTTGTATTGTTTGGCGGCGGAAGGCAGGTAGTCTTTGCCGATTTTGTTTTCGATGTAGTGGCGGATTTCGGTCAGCGCTTCGTCCGACAGGGTTACGCTGTCGGTACGCATATAGGTAATCAAACCGATGGCACCTTGCCCTACGTCGATACCTTCGTACAGTTGCTGGGCGGTGCGCATGGTGCGGTCGGTGGTCATGCCGAGTTTGCGCACGGCATCTTGCTGCATGGTGGAAGTGGTAAACGGTGCGGCGGGGTTGCGGCTGCGTTTTTTCTTTTCGATGGCGGCCACTTGGGCTTCTTGCCCTTCCAAACCTTTTAAGACGGCCTGTTGCGCGGCTTCGTTGGGCAGGGAGAATTGTTCCAGCTTTTCGCTGTTCCATTGCACGAGTTTGGCGGTGAATTTGCTGCGACCTTTGTGGCTGTCGAGATGTACCGACCAGTATTCCTGCGCTTCAAATGCGCGGATTTCGTTTTCGCGTTCGCAAATCAGGCGCAAGGCGGGGCTTTGTACGCGGCCTGCGCTCAAGCCGCGGCGGATTTTTTTCCACAATAAAGGGGAAAGGTTGAAGCCGACCAGATAATCCAACGCACGGCGCGCCTGCTGGGCATCGACCAGATTTTCTTCGAGTTCGCGCGGGTGGGCGATGGCATCGAGCACGGCGTTTTTGGTGATTTCGTGAAACACGACGCGCTGCGGCTTGATGTTTTTCAAGCCGCGTTTGGATTTGAGGATTTCCTGCAAGTGCCAAGAGATGGCTTCGCCTTCCCTATCCGGGTCGGTTGCCAGATAAAGGTTTTCGGCTTCTTTGGCGGCGGCAACGATGGCATCGACATGCTTGGCGTTGCGGCTGACCAGCTGGTATTTCATGGCAAAGTTGTTGTCGGGATCTACCGCGCCGGTTTTGGGCACCAAATCGCGCACATGGCCGTAGGAAGCGAGGATTTCAAAATCGCTTCCGAGATATTTTTTCAGCGTTTTGGCTTTGGAGGGCGACTCCACAATCAATAAATTCTTTGCCATCGTCGGCTCCCTTGGGTTATTCGTGCCATACCGTTGCCGTTGTGATTTCAGACGGCCTGCGCGCATTTGTTGCGCGGTGCCGTCTGAACGGGAAGCTCGGTATATATAGTGTCAATCTGTATCGGCTAACTGCTTATTATTATATTTATATGATGCCGTCTGAAACCTTGTCAAAACTATTTTCGGTTTCAGACGGCATCAAAAAGCGATGAGCGTATGTGTGTTTATGTAAAAGGCGCACAATATACCGCAAATCCTGCTGTTTGTGCGCCAATTCGATACCGCCCGACAAGCGGTGTTGTAAAAAGAGAAAAGCGGGCGGCGGCATGGCGGTTTTGATGAGGCCGTCTGAACGCCATCAAGGCCGTCTGAATTTTTCAGACGGCCTTGATGTATGTGATTCTGAAACCTTATATGGTTTTAAAGTTTCTTGCCGCAAGCGGTTTCAAACTGTTTTTCGGTGATGGTGCCGCCTTGCACGCTCATGGGGCGCAAACCGGCGGCCGTGTAGGTTTCATTGGCCACTACCGTGCCTTTTTCGTCGAGCAGTTGGAGGGCGGTTAGGCGGTAGGTTTTATTGGTACAGTGGATTTCCCAAGTTCCGATGGCGGTTTTGTATTTGGGGGTATTTCCGTAATTGTGCGAACCGGGTTTAACCACCACTTTTCTGTCGCGGAAGGTTACTAAATTGCCGTTTTTGCGGATGCTGTTTTTGTCGACAGCCACTTTGATATTGCCGTTGGCAACCGTGCCGATACTGCTCCAATTACCGCTTACCGAAGGGCCTGTGGGGCTGTTGACGGTGGTACACGCAGCCATCAACAAAACAAGGGAAGCAGCAGCAAAGCGCGGGAAAAGGCGGTAGGTATTCATACATTCCTTTCAGACGGCCTGCGGGCAGACCATAATCAAAACGCCGATATATTAAGCGGTTTTATGTGATTGAACACAAAAATAAATAAAATAGCGTAAACCGTCTGCATTAAGTTCGGCCGTATCTTGAATTAAAAAACACCCCGCCACGGTTTGAATCCGTTGGCGGGGTGCGTTTTATCCAAACACACATTAACCGATCAGCTTGCCCTGATGCAGCAGGAACAATACCGTAAAGCTGCTCAAATAAATCAAGCCCGCCCAAGCCAGCCACATCAGCCACGGTTGCAGCTTATGGCTGCCTTTGCGCACTAAAGAAAGGTTCAGCCAAGCAAAAACCGGCGTGCTCACAAACGAAGCGATCATGGCAAACTTCAGCATCACCAGCACCGCACCTTTGAAAAACAGAATCACACACAGGCCGGCAACCGCCGCAAACGTAATCCATGCCGCCAAAATACGGTTGGTGTTGCGCTCGCCGCCCACAATCAGGCGCAGCGATTCCATATTGGTGCGCGAATAGCCGTCGATCACCGTAATCGTTGTGCCGTACATACACGCAAAAGCAATAAAAGTAACCAACCAGCGCGACCATTCGCCGATGGTGGAAGCATACATATTAATCAGTTGGCTGATATACGCGCCGCCGGCCATTTTCACTTCCGTGCCCGAACCGTACTGCACCAACGCACCCAAAGCCAAAAACACCAGCGCCAGCAATGCCGTGCCGATATAGCCTACGTTAAAATCGAACAAGCCGTCTTGATAGCTGACTTTTTCCAGATTGCGCTTGGCCGCCACCCACATCGAATTAATCGCCGAAATCTCGATCGGCGCAGGCATCCAGCCCATCAACGCCACAATAAACGCCAGCGCACCTAAATTCCACGGGCTGGGTTCGATAAAATCGGCCTGCATCTGCGAACCGTTTAACGCCGCCACAATAACGGCGGCAACGGTAGTAACGGTAAGGCTGACCATAATGATTTTCGACATACCGTCAACCGTGCGGTAAGGCCCCACCAGCAGCAGCAACACCGCCGATGCCAGCACCGCAATCGAAAGCCCGTTTACCGACCATTCTCCCGGCAACACAAAATTCAAAATCGCCGCACACAACATGCTCACCGCCGCCGTATTGATAACGGTGGCAAACAAGTTGAGCACAAAAAACACCCACAAATAAATTCTGCCTTTTTCCGCATAGCCTTCAAGCAGGCTCTTGCCCGTTTCCAGCGTGTATTGCGGGCCGAAGCGGAAAAAAGGATATTTAAACAGATTGGCCAGCACAATAATCAACGCCAACTGCCATCCGTAAAGCGCACCGGCCTGAGTGGACGCAATAATATGCGAACCGCCCACCGCCGCCGATGCCATCATAATCCCCGGCCCCATCGCTTTAAAACGGCTGCGCCAGCGCGAACCGTTTACCGTTTGCTCATTCATGTTCAATTTTCCCATTCATAATTAACCGCGTAACGGCACCGCCGCAACACAGAGAAGCGGCCATTATAGAGAAATTCATCCTGATTGTTTATCTAAAAACCACGGTTTACGCCTGCCCTCCAACAGGCAGCAACACAACCGGCACCGATTGCACGCAAACCGCCGATAACGGCCTGTCGCGAAAACGGTATAATACGCGGCAGAAACCCTGCACGGTGCCGCATATATTTAAGTAAAGCCGCCGCAACACGGTTTCAGGCCGTCTGAAAAACTTTCAGACGGCCTGCGGGTTCTAACCCGTACGGCACGGGCTGTCCCGCCGCCCTTACAACAACAATGTTACCCCGTAACAACAAAGGAACCTACCATGAACAAATCTTTATATACACTCGGCACGCTTGCCGCCCTCACCCTGCTGGCTGCCTGCGGCGGCCAAAACAACAACGCCCAAGCACCCGCGGCTGCCGACACCGCATCCGCAGCGGCCGCAACAGGCGCGAAAGCATCAATTGAGCATCGCGAGCAACTGATGGAAAACTACAAAAAACAAATGGGCACGATGGCCAAAATGGTTAAAGGCGAAGCACCTTTCGATGCCGCTGCCTTCCAACAGGCTGCCGACAATTTGGATGCCGATGCAGGCAAACCGTGGCAACACTACACCCCCGAAAGCGCCAAAGAAGAATCTGAAGCCAAGCCCGAAATCTGGAGCAAGCCCGACGAATTTAAAAAAGAAATCGACAAATTCACCGCCGCAACAGCCGCTCTGAAAGTAGCCGCCGCTTCCGGCAAACTCGACGATGTGAAAAAACCCTTCGGCGAAGTCGGCCAAAGCTGCAAATCCTGCCACGATTCATTCCGCAAAGAATAAACCCCAACCCGCCTAACAATTTAGGCTCAAGCCATAGTCAATCCACTTAAATTTCACAACAAAACCGTCATACTCGGGCTTGACCCGAGTATCTCCCAAGTTTGCTGAAACTCAAGATACTCGGGTCAAGCCCGAGTATGACGAATGTACTGTTTTTAAGTTGATCCACTATATACAAGATATACAAGGCCGTCTGAAAACCTCTTTTCAGACGGCCTGAACTTTGTCCGACCGCCGTATATAATGCCTGCCGGAAACCACCACAGAAAGAACAACATGTCCCTACAAATCTATCTTGTCCGCCACGGCAAAACCGTCTTCAACACCGTAGGCCGTCTGCAAGGCTGGAGCGACTCACCGCTCACACAAGAAGGCCGCGACATCGCCGCCCGCTTGGGCCGCGGATTGGCCGAACGCAGCATCCGCTTCGATGCCGCCTTTTCCAGCACCGCACCGCGCGCCGCCGAAACCGCCCGCATCATTTTGACGCATCAGGGGCAATCCGATTTACCGCTGACACAACTGCCCGATTTGCGCGAATACTGCTTCGGCGGCTTTGAAGGCGAATTCAACCACACCCTGCACCAAACCATCGCCGCATCACTGGGCCTACCCGACGTACCAACATGGAAACAGACATACCAAAACGCCGACCATCATTTGCTGGCGGAAACAGTTTCCGCATTGGACGAACTGGGTTTGGCCGAAAACGAACAGCAATTTACAGGCCGTCTGAAAAACGGTATGGCAGAAGTGGTGCGGCAGAGCAACAGTGCCCGACGCATATTGGTTGTCGCGCACGGCATGGCCATCACGGCTATTTTGAAAAACATTGATTTCAACAGCATCCCCTACCGCAGCGTGGACAACGCTTCCGTATCCCGGCTGCGGTTCGAGCAAGGCGAATGGCGGATCGAAAGCGTAGGAGAAACCACTTTTCTATCGGCATAACATTCCAGCATGTCATGCGATTGGCGCAAAAAAGACAATATCCGCAAATTTCTGAATATTAGTTGAAAAATAACTTGTGTTTATTTTTGTTAAGAATGATAATCCTGCTTTACAAATACCAGCGGTCTAAAAATCAGACTATTGGTTGTTTTGTAACTTAATGCACAATAAATAACTTAATAACAAGGATTAAACACATGAACGCGGTTAAAAAACTTTTTGTACTCACTTCGGCTATGGCTGCTTTGTTAAGTTCGCATTCGGCTTTTGCGAACAACCCGGCTACTGATCATTTTTATGTAACTATCCGTATCACACCTATCTGCGAAGTGAATACCAGTACAGGTGGCTCTCCTTCTCAAGTAGAAAATACACCTTCTGCCGGAGCGGATATTGACTTCGGCAGTTACCCTTCCAACCATCAAAACCAAGTAGATGGAATGAGCAAAGCGGGTTCTGGAGGTGGTATTGTAGTTAAATGTACCAATGAGACCCCTTACAAAATCGCTTTGAAACCTACCAGCACCAGTAGCGAAACGGGAGACGGTCATATGACAGGCCTAGGTACTGCATCTAAAAACCGAATTGCCTACAAATTATATAAAGATTCAGGCTACCAAAATGAATGGGGCAGCCAGCCGGGTACAAATACCATGAATGCAACTGGTGCGGGTATTGCATCACCTGCACACTATCCTGTTTATGGTCGGGTACAAGCAAGTGAACTGGATAAAATAGCCGGCCGCTACTTTGACCGCGTAGCAGTAGAAGTTAGCTACTAACTCTAAACCAACCCAAACTCCACAACTCGTCATACTCGGGCTTGGCAGCAGCTTCAAGGCATTTAACGATGCCTGCCGATATCTGCGTCAAGCTCGGATATGGCGTATATTGTTTTTAAGCCCAAATAAATATTTTATTTGAATATTTTTTGAAATAGCTGCGTTATTTTCCTTCATTCCAACCTTCATCATGAAAGCGGATACAGATATGGCTAACCTGAAACCTTCCCCAGCTTGCATACTTACCGGTTTGGCACTGAGCACCGTATCCGGTGCCTTTGCCGCCGGCCTGCAAGTCAGCCCTACCGGTTTGTCCCTGCCCGCCAAACAGCGGGCAGGCGTTTTCACGTTAACCAATACCGGTGCCAAGCCGCTGACCGCGCAGGTGCGTGTGTACCGCTGGAGCCAAGACGGTGAAGGCAAAGACGTGCTGACACCCAGCGGCGATGTCGTGGCCAGCCCGCCCATGGTAAAACTGGCTGCCGGAAAAGCACAGCAATTCCGCGTGATCCGCACCAAGCCCGCCGCACCGCACGAAGAGGCGTTCCGCTTGGTGGTAGACGAATTGCCCGCCCCCGAAGACAAACCCCAATCCAGCCTGCAATTCGTGCTGCGCTATTCGATTCCGCTGTTTTTAAACCAAACCGATTCACCCGAGCCGCAACTGCAATGGCGCGTCGAGCGGGCAGCGGGCGGCAAAAGCGTGCTCACCGTTAAAAATATCGGCAAGGCTTATGCCCAGTTGAGCAATATTTCTGTGAAAAACGGCAGCAAAGACAAGAGTTTGGCCGGCGGCTTGGCCGGATATGTGCTGCCGGGCAACACTTGGAAAAGCGTAGTGGATGCCGAGCCTGCTTCATTGAAAAACGGCGGATTGTCGGCCACGGTAAACGGTCGGCAGATAAAGCCGGAGGTTCAAGGTGCAGTACGTTAATACTGCATTTCCTTTAAAACAGATTGTTTCCGGCATTTTCTTGTTTTTATACACGTTTCAGGCATCCGCCGAAACTTTTGTTCCGGAAACCGCCGCGTATGCCCAAGAATGGCTGCCGGTTTATCCGCAGGTGTCTGTAAACGGCAGCACGGCGGAAGATCTGTTCAAATTTATGTCGCACCACGGGCGTTTATTCGTGCAAGCGGATACGCTCGACTCTTTAGGTATCCGCACACCTCCTTCACATATACGGCAAGCAAAACAGGTCGAAGGAAAAGTTACCGATACCGACGGCACTGCCGCATCTGCAACAAATACAGATTCCGCCACAAGCGAACCTGAAACCGAGCTTGCCACTGCGGAAAGGCCGTCTGAAAAAAGCCTGTCTGAAAACCAAGCTGAAGCTGACGCACAATCCCCAACACACAACCAAGCACACCGAGCAGGCAATCCAACTGCCGCCGACACCGCTTCATCCGGCTGGATTGAGCTGGAAACCATTCCCGAACTGCACGTTCAATACGATGCCGCCGCCCAAACTTTGGCACTTACCGCGCCTTTGGACTGGCTTAACCTGCCTGTAACCCATATCGGCAAAGAAACCGAACAAGCCTACCTGATTGCCCGCCCCGGTTTCGCAGGCGTGTTGAACTATGATTACAACATCACACGCAACGGCAACGGCAGCAACGGCCACGGCCTGCTGACCGAAGCGCGCCTGACCACTCCTGCCGGCTATCTGAGCCATAACCATCTGTGGAACCGCCATCAAGAAAACGAACGCAGCACCAACAAAAACGTGCGTTTGGACACCTATTGGCGCAGCACTTGGCCGGAACAAGGCTTGGTGCTGACCGCCGGTGACATTTTTGCCGGCCAGTTGAGCGGCAGCAGCTCGCGCTTGGGCGGCATCAAACTCGAACGCACATACCGCACCCAACCGTGGCGGAACACCGCGCCTTTGCGTTCTTATTTGGGCGAGACCACTTTGCCCGGCACCGTCGATTTATATTTGAACGGCGTGAAACAATACAGCCAAGATGTCGCCGCCGGACGCTATGAAATCACCCTGCCGCCTTCCATCAGCGGCAGCGGCACGGCACAAGTGGTGGCAACCGACGTATTAGGCCGCCAAGTAGTGGTAGATTTACCCTTGTACCGCGGCACCGGCATGCTGGCCAAAGGCTTGAACGAATGGTCGTTGGAAGCAGGCTATTTGCGGCGCGGCTACGGCATCAGCGATTTCGACTACCACAAAACATTAGTCGGAAGCGGCGCAATACGCTACGGCATCAGCCACTTCCTAACCGGCCAGCTTCATGCGCAGGGTGGCGGCGGATACCGCCAGTTCGGCGCGGCGGCCAACAGCGTTATCGGCTCGCTGGGGCAACTCAACTTCAGCTATGCACAAAGCCGTTTCAAACAACACAAAGGCGCGCAAAGCAGCGTGTTTTTCAGCACGCAAAAAGGCGCATGGTCGTTTGGCGCGGGCTGGAGCCTTTACAGCAACCGTTTTTCCGAATTAAGCCGGATTCTCGATGAAAAAGCATTTCAGCCCGAACCCGGCCACATCCGCACCGCCTCCGCCTCACTCGGCTGGAGCAGCCGCAAGTTAGGCTCGTTTGCACTCTCTTATCTGCACAACAAACGCAGCGCAGAAAAGCAAACAGACAAAATCGGCACATTCAACTGGAATGTGAATATCGGCAAACGCCTCGGCGTGTATCTGAATGCCGCACACCATTTCAACAACAGCGAACAGCGCAGCCTCTACGGCGGCATATCGCTCAGCTTGGACAAAGGCTATTCCGCCCATGCCGGCAGCCAACGCGACGGCAGCGGCAACAGAAGCCACCGTCTCTCTTTAAGCAAATCTTCCGCCGGATTGGGCAGCCCTTCTTGGAACATCGGCTGGCAGCAGCAAAGCAGCAGCCACACCAAACGCCAAGGCCATCTGAACGGCTATCTGAACCACGATACCCAATACGGCGACTTCAGAGGCAGCGTTTACCACACCAACGGCATGACCAACTGGAACACCGGCGTGCGCGGCGGCATCGTGCTGATGCGGGGCGATGTGTTCGCCACCCGCACCGTGAACGACAGCTTTGCCGTCGTCAACGCGGGCGGCATGGCTGGCGTGCCGGTTATGCTGTTTAACAACACCGTCGGCAAAACCAACCGCAAAGGCCTGCTGCTGGTACCCAACTTATCGGCTTACCAGAAAAACTCGCTTGATATCGACATTACCGATTTGCCGCAAAACGTGCAGGTGGAACACTCGCGCGTACAGGCCGTGCCGACCGAACGCTCCGGTGTTGCGGTGGATTTCAAAATCAACATCATGCGCGCCGCCGCCCTGACCCTGAAACATTCAGACGGCCTCTTTGTAAAAGACGGCTCGGTGATTCGCAGCGAAGACGGCACGCCCGTTGCCGTGGTCGGTTTCGACGGCCGCGCATTTGTCGAACAGTTGGCGGAAGGCCGCAACCGCTTTACGGTGCAACAGCCCGAAAACGGCGGCGAATGCCGCTTTGAGGTGGATTATCAAACCGAACAACATCCGAACAGCCTGCCCGATTTAGGTGAAATGATATGCACAAAAAACCAGCAGTAAACCTACCCGCAACAGCCGCCAAGCAAGCCGCCCTACCGCTGCCTGCGGGCGCACTTCTCGTCGCCCTGCTGGCCATACTGCCCGAGCAGGAAGCATTGGCAGATTGTACAGCTACGGCGCAAAGTATCCATTTCGGCAACGTAAATTTGCTCGCTCCAAGCCCCGCCACCGCACAAGGTGCAGTGTCTGTTACCTGCACAAAAACAGCCAGCCGATCAAGCCCGCAGAGTTTTAACGTTTGCTTGGCGGTTGACGGCGGTCAGACTTCCCAGCAAACATTAAACCCCAAGCGCTTATGCAAAAGTAGTCGTTGTAGTAACAACGATACACCCCCTTTCGTAACTTATGATCTCTACCACGACCCCGCACACACGAGAATTTGGTCTACACCGAGACAAAACGGCCGACCCATTGATGTAACAATAAACGTTCCCGCCGGGGCTGCGTCGCACACCGTGGACGTGCCTTTCTATGCCAAACTTATCCCGCCCTTCACCAATGTAACGGAAGGAATTTACTCCATCGGTTTTGGCGGCGGTTCTACCTCGCTGTCTTACGGCAACACATCGTGCGGTATCGGCGGTCGGCGTTTTGCCTTTACTGTAACCGCAAACGTCATAAAAAACTGCATCATCAGCGAGGCAAGAGACATCAACTTCGGCACGGTTCAAACAAATGCCACCAACCTGCAAGGACAATCGTCTTTTAAAGTAACCTGTACCCAAGGCACGCCCTACAAAATCGGCCTGCAACCTTCCAATAACAATCAAAACGGGCAAGGGGTTATGCGGGCTGTGCAGGCAGGAAACCCCGACGGCGTACCCTACCAACTGAGTTCGACCGCCGGATTAAACGGCACCGTTTGGGGAAACACGGCAACCGCCCAAAGCACCAACAACGGCGTAGCCGGAACCGGTAGCGGCACGGCACAGAAACACGATGTATATGCCACCATCGACTCAGTTAACAACTACCGCCCGGGTGAGTATCGGGACAGAGTCATCATTAACGTTCATTATTGAAACAGGTGGATAGGCTTGCCCGCGCCGAACCGCTTGAATACCGAAGGCTATAGTCAATCAACTTAAATGCAGTATGAGACCTTTGCAAAACTCTCATCTGCGGCGCATTTCTGCGTTGTGCGCTGCTCGCTCGTTTGCCTATCTATATGATATGTCTGCACTCGCTGTGCTGCTACGCCTTGAACTGCATCCACATCTGAGAGTTTTGCAAAGGTCTCAGTATGTTCGTCATACTCGGGTTTGACCCGAGTATCTTGAGTTTCAGCAAGTTTGGGAGATACTCGGGTCAAGCCCGAGTATGACGGTTTTGTTCGAGTATGACGGTTTTGTTATGAAACTTAAGCGGGTTGACTATATATGTTCAACGGCGGGCAAGGATGCCCGCCCTACGGCGTTTTGATATTTTCCGGCCTGCCTTATGCTACATACGGCAGGCCGAGACCTTTGCAAAACCCCCATCTGCGGCGCATTTCTGCGTTGTGCGCTGCTCGCTCGTTTGCCTATCTATATGATATGTCTGCACTCGCTGTGCTGCTACGCCTTGAACTGCATCCACATCTGGGGGTTTTGCAAAGGTCTCAGGCCGTCTGAAAGTTTTATTTTCAGACGGCCTCACCAAAATCAAGCGATTCAACTATATTTAATCTGCTTAATTAATAACCCAATCGGTAGGGGCGGATTGCATATCCGCCCGTGTTTGCATTGCCGGAATGTTCGGGCAATCCTTGCAAGATTTGCCGTTGCGGGCGGATATATACCGCCCCTACGATTGTGTTACCCAAATTAAGTGGTTTAACTAACTATAGTGGATCAACTTAAAAATAGTACGTTCGTCATACTCGGGCTTGACCCGAGTATCTTGAGTTTCAGCAAGTTTGGGAGATACTCGGGTCAGGCCCGAGTATGACGGTAATGCTACTAAAATTAAGTTTTTTAACTATATCTGCGCGCTTCCAAACCATTTCAGCTAAACAACACCGAAGCGTTGCCGATGCCGCCGATGGATACCGACATAAAATCGCCTGCGCTCACGTTTTCCAGCGGCACGAGTGCGCCGGAGAGGATGATTTCGCCGGCTTTGAGCGGGATGCCGAAGCTGCCCAGGGTGTTGGCTAGCCAGGCGACGCAGTTGACGGGGCTGCCGAGGGCGGCGGCACCTGCGCCGGTGCTGATGATTTTGCCTTTTTTCTCGACCACCATGCCGCAGGTACGCAAATCGACTTGGCGCGGGCTGACGGCGGTGTCGCCCAGAATCAGCAGGCCGCAGGAGGCGTTGTCGGCAACGGTGTCTTGGATTTTGATCTGCCAGTTTTCGATGCGTGAATCGACGATTTCAAAACACGGCATCACGCATTCGGTGGCGGCGATGACGTCGGCTGCGGTTACGCCGGGGCCGTTGAGGTCTTTTTTCAGCACGAAGGCGATCTCGCCCTCGGCACGCGGCTGCATCAGCATTTGGCTGATGGGCATGTCTTGCCCTTGGCTGAATACCATTTTGTCGGTGAGAAAGCCGAAATCGGGCTGATCGACTTTGAGCATGGATTGTACGGCATGCGAGGTGAGACCGATTTTTTTGCCTATTACTTTTTCGCCTGCATCCAAGCGGTGTTGCAGGAAGGCTTGGGAGATGTGGTAAGCGTCTTCGATGGTGATGTCGGGTGCTTGTTCGGTAAGCGGGCGGATGGCTTGGCGGTTGGTCATGGCTTGGTAGAGCATGGTGCCGAAGCGTTTGATGTCGTCTTGGGTCATGGTGTTTCTCCGTGAGGCCGTCTGAAATTTCAGACGGCCTTTTGTTATGGGTTGTGGGGTATGGCGGGCAGGGATGCCCGCCCTACGGTTTTCAGACAGGCATTTCTTCAACTCTGTCTGCATGCTGTCATACTCGGGCTTGACCCGAGTATCTTGCGTTTCAAGAACGTTGGGAGATGCTCGGGTCAAGCCCGAGCATGACGGGCGGTGCTGTTTTTAACGGCGAGTTTAGCGGCGGGCAGGGATGCCCGCCCTGCGGTTTTTAGAACCGCACAGCCCGCTTTCAGACGGCCTGCTTAAAGTTTGATGCAGATGTTTTTCAGCTCGGTGTAAAACTCCAGCCCGTGCACGCCGCCTTCGCGGCCGATGCCGGATTGTTTGGCGCCGCCGAATGCGGTGCGCAAATCGCGCAGGAACCAGCTGTTTACCCACACCAAACCGGCTTCCATCTGCTCGGCCACGCGCACGGCGCGGCTGCTGTTTTCCGTCCAGATGGCGGCAGCAAGGCCGTAGCGGGTGTCGTTGGCCAGCGCAATCACTTCTTCTTCGCTGTCGAAGGGGCGGATGTGGCAGCAGGGGCCGAAGATTTCTTCGCGAATCACGCGGGCGTCGTCCGGCAATCCTGTCCAAATGGTCGGTTCTATCCATGCGCCGTCTTGCAGGGCTTCGCCCATGTCGGGTATGCCGCCGCCGATTTCTACGGTTGCGCCTTCTTCTTCGGCCAGTTTGTAGTACGACAGCACTTTATCGCGGTGTTCCAAACTGATTAGGGGGCCGAAATTGGCTTCGGGGTCTTCGGGGCGGCCGGGCTTGAGTTTGGCCACTTCTTCTTTCATGCGTTTTAAAAAGGCATCGAAGAGCGGGCGTTCTACATATACGCGCTCGGTGCCGAGACACACTTGGCCGCAGTTGACGAAGGCGGAACGCATGGTGCCTTCGACGGCTTTTTCCAAGTCGCAGTCGGCAAACACGATGGCGGGGTTTTTGCCGCCGCATTCCATCGAGATGTTGCGCAGGCCGACGGCAGCGGCTTTCATGATGATTTCGCCGGTGCGGGTTTCGCCGGTAAAGGTGATGGCGTCGATGTCTTTGTGTTCGGTAAGGAAGGCACCGGCGGAATTGGGGCCGAAGCCGTGCACGACGTTGAACACGCCGGGCGGTACGCCGCATTCGTTCATTACCTCGCCCAGCAGGGTGGTGGTGGCGGGGGTTTCTTCAGACGGCTTCACGACCACGGTGTTGCCGCAGGCCAAGGCGGGGCCGACTTTCCATGTCATCAACAGCAGGGGCAGGTTCCACGGGGCAACCACGGCAACCACGCCTTTGGGGGTGCGGTGGCCGACGTTTAATGCGCCTTTGCCGTCGGACGTGTCGAGACGGAAGCCTTCGGTGGGGTGGTTGGCCAAGGTTTCGGAGAAGGCTTTGAAGTTGGCCGCGCCGCGCGGGATGTCGATATGGGCGGCCATTTTGCGCGGCTTGCCGGTATCGAGACATTCGGCTTCGAGAAATTCGTCGAAGCGTTCGTTGATGCGGTCGGCCACTTTATTGAGCAATTCGATGCGCTCTGCCTGCGTGAGTTTGCCCCACGGGCCTTTGAGTGCGGCGCGGGCGGCGGCAACGGCGGCATCGACTTCTTCTCTGCCGCCTTCGTGTACGATGCCGATCACGCTGTTATCTACGGGGTTGCGGTTTTCAAAGGTTTTGCCGCCGGCGGAGCCGACATATTTACCGTTGATAAAGTGTTTGAATTCTTTCATGTTTCTGCCTCTGTTTTCGATAGGGTTCGTGCACGCTTTTCAGACGGCCTTGATGCCTGTCTGAAAAGAACGGTTAGACCGCTCAATACTTCATCAATAACCGCCGTCATACCCGGGCTTGAGCCGAGTATCTTGGCTTTCAATCGGTTCGGGGATATTCGGGTCAAGCCCGGGTATGGCGGCCATTCATGTTCAGACGGCCTCTTGTTTCGAGCAGGCCGTCTGAACATGCCGATTAAGTCAATACGGTTAAGAAACGCTCGTTGAGCACGCGGTCGTGGTAGAAAATGGCTTTGCCCAGCTTATCCACATCCCAAGTAACGGGCGGGTGGTCGGGATAATAGTAATCGCCGCCCGCAAACACTTCGTTGCGGTTGCCGGAGGGGTCGAAGAAATAAATCGTCTGCCCGTGGGTTAAGCCGTGGCGGGTCGGGCCGATGTCGATGGAGGTATCGGTCATGGAGATTAAATCGCCTGCCAACAGCACGTCGTTCCATGTTTCCAAGTAAAACGAAGCATGGTGGAATTTGCCTTTTTCGGGGTGGCGGATAAAAGCCACGTCGTGCGCTTTCATCGAGCAGGTTAAAAACTGTGCGGCCCGCGCGCCCTCGGGCGTAACCACCTGCTCGGCCAAACCGAAACCCAGCACTTGGGTGAAGAGATCAAACGTGCGGTCGAGATCGTCGCCGTAAAGCAGGCAGTGGTCGAAACGGGTGGCTTTCATGCCTTTCAAATCGCGCGGCCACGCTTCGGGGTTGTGGTTGCTCACACCGTATTTGCCCGGTTGGTCTTTGGTGGCAAACAGCTCGAACACATGCCCTGTGGGCGCGGTAAAACGCACGCGGCGGCCGCAGCCTTTCAGTTCGCCGGCGGGGATGTCGTGCACATCCAAACCGCCGAAATCAACCAGCTCTTGGCGCAGTTGGCCTAAGGTGGCTTCGTCAACCACTTTAAACGCCATGAAATCCATACCGGCTTCGTCTGCCTCGCGCAGCACCACCGAAAAACTGTCTATTTCCGTCCAGCCTTTAAAATAGCGCCGGCCCTGCCCGTCGGTGCCGACGGGAATCAAGCCCAACAAGTCGCCGTAATGTTTCACGGCTTCATCCATATCCAATACCCGGATTTGCACATGGCCGGGGCGCATCACACCTTTTCTCATCTTCTTTCTCCTTATTTGTATCCAGCAAACAATCTAAAAACGCCGTCACGGGCGAACCGATACGCAACCCAAGCGACTTGAAGCAGCGGTTACGCAAACGGGTTGTAGGGAGTGCAGGGCTTTTCGCTCACCACTTCCATATCGCTTTCGGGAAACACCCGACAGGCCAAAACTACGCCCTGCGCCAAGTCTTGCTCGTTGATATGGGTTTTGCTCATGGCTTTTTTGCGGTAGCTGCCCGACACGATGCGGATTCTGCACACGCCGCACCCGCCGCCGCGGCAACCGACGGCAATCGGCGGCTGCCCGTTGCGCTCCGAGGCAACCAGCAGGCTTTGCCCTTCTTCAACCGTGATATTGCGCAAACAGCAATCCGAATCGATTTGCTCTTTGATACATACCGTGTAGCACATCACCTCACCTCCTTGCTGCTTGGGTGGTTTCAGACGGCCTCCATGCCGTCTGAACACACTAAGCACCGTCAGCGGCCTTTGGCTTTGGCCGACTCTCCTGCAATACCGAAATGCTGCTTGGGCATTTCGTTAATCAGCACCCGCACCGATTCTTTGGGCGCACCCACGGCGCGGATCATGGCTTCGGTTACTTCGCGGATAACGGCTTCTTTCTGCTCGTCGGTGCGGCCTTCCATCATGTGGACTTGAATAATCGGCATGGTTGTTTCCTTTCTTTAGGTTTTTGTTTCTATTGAAACAACGATAATGAATCGGCTTAAAAACAGTTCCGCCGTCATACTCGGGCTTGACCCGAGTATCTTGTGTTTCAGTCATGCTTTGAGATACTCGGGTCAAGCCCGAGTATGACGGTGCTGTGATTAAGTAAGGGGTGTCGCAGCAAAGTTATTCAAAACGGCCGCTGATGCTGCCCAAATCTTGGAAATGCACGCAGAACGAATCGCCTTTTTCCACCTGCACGGCGGCGGTAATCGCGCCGATCATCACAAACGAACCGGCCGGCAGATATTCGCCGCGCTCGGCCAGCATGTTCGCCAACATGGCGACCGATGCGGCCGGATGCCCCAACACCGCCGCGCCCGCGCCGGTCTGCACCACTTTGCCGTTGATTTCCATCACCACGCCCAGCGTTTTCAAATCCAATTCGCTTGCGGGTTTGGCACAGCCGCCGGTAATGAAACGGCTGGAAGAAGAGTTGTCGGCAATCACCGATTTCAAATCGAATTTGAAATCTTTATAGCGCGAGTCAATCACTTCGATGGCGGGCATCACGAAATCGGTGGCGACCAATACGTCGCCGATGTGGCAGCCGGGGCCGCGCAGGTCGGCTTTGGTTACAAACGCCAGCTCGGCTTCGATTTTGGGGTGGATCAGCTCGTCGTGCTTCACCGCCGCGCCTTCGGGCACGCTGAAGTAGTCGGCCAGAAACCCGTAGCAAGGGTGTTCCACGCCCATTTGGCTCATCTTCGCCCATGAGGTCAGCCCCATTTTCATGCCGACGATTTTGTTGCCCCGCGCTTCTTTGCGGCGGCGAATTTCCCATTGGATGTCGAAAGCGTCTTCGTAATCCATGTCGGGAAAATCGTCGGTGATTTTGGTCACTTCATAAGCCTGCAATTCGGCGTTTTCCAAATGTTCGGCCAGTTGCTCGATGTGTTCTCTGCTTAATGTGCTCATGCTGTTTTGCCTTTCTGCTTGGCCATGGTGAGTGCCAAATCTTCGATCATGTCTTCCTGCCCGCCGACGGTGCCGCGCTTGCCCAGCTCCACCAAAATTTCGCGGGCAGACACGCCGTATTTGGCTTCGGCTCGTTTGGCAAACAGCAAAAACGACGAATACACGCCCGCATAACCCAGCGTGAGCGCGTTGCGGTCGACGCGGATGGGGTGGTCCATAATCGGCACCACGCGGTCTTCGGCTACGTCCATCAGTTTGAAGAGATCGGTGCCGTGTTCGACGCCCATGCGCTCCAACACCGCCACAAACACTTCCAGCGGCGTATTGCCCGCGCCTGCGCCCAAGCCGGCTACCGAACCGTCGATGCGGTTGGCACCGGCGTGCACGGCGGCCAGCGAGTTGGCAATGCCCATACCGAGGTTGTGATGGCCGTGGAAGCCCAGCTCGGTTTCAGGCTTCAGGGCTTGGCGCAGCGCACCGATTTTTTCTTCCACTTCTTCGGGCAGCATGTAGCCCGCCGAATCGGTGCAATAGATGCAGTTGGCGCCGTAGCCTTCCATCAGCTTGGCCTGCTCGATCAGTTTGGCGGCGGGCACCATGTGCGCCATCATCAGAAAGCCGACGGTATCCAAGCCCAGCTCGGCGGATTTGGCGATGTGTTGTTGGGAAACGTCGGCCTCGGTGCAGTGCGTAGCCACGCGGATGCACGACACGCCCAAGTCTTTGGCCATCAAGAGATGGTCAACGGTGCCGATGCCGGGCAACAGCAAGGCCGACACTTTGGCCTGCTTCATTTTGGGAATCACGGCGCCGAGGTATTCTTCGTCGCTGTGGGCGGGAAAGCCGTAGTTGAGCGACGCGCCGCCCAAGCCGTCGCCGTGGGTTACTTCAATCAGCGGCATACCGGCTTCGTCGAGGCCGGTGGCGATGTTCACCATTTCGTCTAACGAAATCTGATGGCGTTTGGCGTGCATGCCGTCGCGCAGGCTCATATCGTGCAGGGTAACTTTTTTACCTTTTAAATCCATGTCGTTCTCCTTAGCGTGCGGGCAAAGTCAACACGCCGTTGGCCGCTTCTTCGGCAAACATTTCGGCGGTGCGCAAACCGGCGGCGGTCATGATGTCGAGATTGCCGGCATACGGCGGTAGAAAATCGCCCAAGCCCTTCACTTCTACGAAAATCGACACTTTGTTGCCGTCGAACACGGGGCCGTTGACCAGCATGTAGCCCGGCACATAACGCTGCACTTCGGCCACCATGCGCTGCACCGATTCGGTAATCGCGGCTTGGTCGGGTTCGCTTTCGGTGAGGCAATGGATGGTGTCGCGCATCATCAAAGGCGGTTCGGCCGGATTGATGATGATGATGGCTTTGCCTTTTTTGGCGCCACCCACACTTTCCACGGCCTGCGCGGTGGTGCGGGTAAATTCGTCGATGTTGGCGCGGGTGCCGGGGCCGACCGATTTGGACGACACGGTGGCGATGATTTCGCCGTAGCTGACGGGCTGAACGCGGGAAATGGCCGCCACCATCGGAATCGTGGCCTGCCCGCCGCAGGTAACCATGTTGACGTTCATTTCCAGCTTTTCGGCATGGGCTTTGAGATTAACGGGGGGAATGCAGAAAGGGCCGACGGCGGCGGGGGTCAAATCAATCATGATCACGCCCTGCTCGTTGAGCTTGCGGCTGTTTTCGGCGTGGGCATAGGCCGAAGTAGCATCGAAGGCGATGCGGATATCGTCTTCTTTAACAAACGGCAGCAAGCCGTCCACGCCGGTGTCGCTGGTTTTGATGCCCATGTTGCGGGCGCGCTTCAAGCCTTCGGATTGCGGGTCGATGCCGACCATCCACACCGGCTCTATCCACTCGGAACGCTTCATTTTCATCAGTAGGTCGGTGCCGATGTTGCCCGGCCCGATAATGGCCGCTTTTAGTTTTTTACTCACGGCTTTCTCCTCTTATTATCTGGTTGTTCGGCTGGGTTTTCAGACGGCCTGTCTGAACATCTGAACCGCGGTTCAGATTTTTTTGAACAAGGCCGAACGGGTTTGTGTTTCGCTGCCGTCGGCAGCAGTTAAGAAACGCTCCATGTGGATGTCGCGCTCAAACAGGCGGCTCTGCATCAGGGTGGATACGGCCGCTTCGATCATCGGCGGCGGGCCGCACAGATAAGCTTTGTGGCCGCTGCAACGGTTGCTGAAGTAATCGGCCACGGCTTCGTGTACGAAACCGTTGAAGCCTTCCCAGTTTTCTTCGGGCAGGGCGGCGTTCAATGCCGGAATGTAGTGGAAGTTTTCATGCGCTTCGGCCAGCTTTTCAAACCGCTCGCGGTGGTAGAGTTCGGCTACGTTGCGCGCACCCTGAAACAGGTAAATCTGGCGGCTGTCGCCCGCTTCCAGCAAGTCGAGAATCATGGATTCGGGGCTGGACAAACCCGAACCGCCGGCAATGAAAATCACATCTTGGTCGTCGGATTTGCGCACGAAGAATTGGCCGTAAGGGCCGGAAAGCGGCAATTCGTCGCCTTCTTTCAGGTTTTCGTGCAGCCAGGTTGTGGCCGCGCCGCCTTCGACTTTACGCACATGCAGCTCAACCGTGTCGGCCATAGACGGCGGATTGGCAATCGAAAACGCGCGCGTGCCTTCCACGCCCGGCACTTGCAGGTTGATATATTGGCCTGCCTGAAACTGCATGGGTCGGTCGAGCTTCAGCGTAATGCCCAGAATGGTGGGGGAAAGCGGTTCGGCGGCCACCACGGTGGCGGTGTAGTCTTCCACGGGGTAGCCTAAGAAATCGGGATCGACATCAATGTCGGCTTCGATGGTTACGTCCGATTCCGGCATGAAGCAGCAGGCCAAAACCTTGCCCTCGTCGCGCTCGACATCCATCAAGGCAAACGGTGAGGCGTTGCCCAAATCGCCGTAACCGTCGGTAACCTGTACTTTGCAGGTGCCGCAGGTGCCGTGGCCGCAGGCAAAGGGCAGCCACACGCCCTGACGCAGCGCGGCATTCAGAATGGTTTGGCCTTCTTCCACTTCGATCACATCGCCGGTCGGCTCTACTGTTACTTGGTAGCTCATTGCACCCTCCTTATCTGCTTATACGCCGCTGCCGTTCCAGCCGTTGAGGCCGGGCGTGTTGAAGCGCAGCAGGGATTTATGGTCGAAACCGAGCTGTTCGAGGGTTTTGCCGTCATCGGGGGCAAGCGCACGGCCGTTCAACTGCCACTCAACATCGTCCCATTTGATGGAATCGAAGTCGGGGTGCTGCGAAAATCCCTGCTTGAGCACGTTTTGGCGGAAATCTTGGAAGGGCATATCGGGCGGCAGGGCGAAAGCCAACGCCGAACAAAACAGCAGGTGTTTGTCCCAGCCGACAAATACTAAAATGTTGCCGCCGAAGTTTTCGCGACGGTCGCGCACTTCGCCGCGGTAATTGCTCACAATGGCTTTGGTGGGCATGGTGTTCTCTCCTTTTATTTATCGGGTTGTGTATGCAGCCTGTTCAGACGGCCTCTGCGTCTGCGGCTGGCCGGTGCGAACAAATCGGGCGGATCAGGCCACGCCTTTCCATTCTTTCCATCTTTGTTCGTCGGGAGAACCTTTCATATCCAAGTTGTCGGCTCCCACATTGAGGCGGTAGTAGTCGCGCAAAATGCTTTCCAAATCGGGGCCGCCGCAGTTGCCTTGGAGAATTTGATGAACCGGCAGCCAGGCCTGTACGAATTTTTCGGGTTCGTCCACAAAAATATCGTGGCAGCCGTCTGAACACATGTGGTAACGCTCGCCTTCAAATTCGGCGCTGCGGTAGCTGATTTCGCCGGGGTCGCCGTTCATTTCGGTGAAGCCCATCGGCACTTGGCACACTTGGCAAAGCTGCGGCAGGCCGTTTGAATAGAAGCGTTTGCCTTCGGCTTCCATTTTTTTCGCCAGCTCCCAGCGGGGGCGGTAGTATTTGTCGAAAGTGTTGGGGTATTTCTCGCTCAGCCAATCCAGCTCTTCGTCGGTCGGAATCCAAGTGTGGAAGCCCGCCGCGTGGCCGAAGTTGTAGAAAATCCACCACGCTTGATGGGAGATGTGCTCTTTTTCTTTCTCGATCACATCGCTGTATTTGGGCAGGCGGATGCCGTAGCGCGACAAATCTTTAAACAGCGCGCCGCCGGCTTCTTCGAAATACACTTCCCATGCTTCTTTCCACGACATCACTTTGTTGGGCAGCATGTAATCCATCATCATGGCCACGATAGACAGCAGGCGGGTGCCGCGCCAAAACCATTTGTCGATCCACTTCTGTACAATGGGCAGGTTGTCTTCGTGCTGTTCCAACAGGAATTTGATGATTTCGAGACCGAGCGTCATGTGGCGGGCTTCGTCGGATTGCGCGCTAAAACCGAAGGTAACGGTGGCCATGTCGCCGTTGTGCGCCGCGCCCGACATAAACGGCACAAACAACAGATTGGTCAGCACATATTCAAACGAGAAGCTGATGGCCAGCAAAAATTCAAACGGCCCTGCCGAACGGGCGTCTTCGAAGAACGATTTGGGCACGGAGAGATACCACACGCGGTCGTGCATGTGGCTCCAGTCTTGAAAGCCGTCGAAATATTTGTTGTAGTGGCTCATGGCATGGATTTGGGTTTGCACATGGCGCAATTCGTCGATCGATTGCATTTGCGAGGCAATGCGCGCCCCGATGCCGCCGAACTGGCGGCCTACATGGGCATAACCTTGATAAGCCTGATATTCGAGCGGGGTAACGCCGGTCAGGAAGATTTTGATGGCGTTCACATAGCGCGGGTCGGAGATATTCAACTGGCCGTTGTTTTGGGCAAACGCATCAAAAATGGCATACAGTTTTTTCTCTTTTTCGGCCTGATATTTCCAATAGGCATCCATGGTGAGGCGGAACGGGTCTTCCCATTTTGACCAATCAGTGATTTTGATGCCTTCGAAGTCTTCATACGGAAACGCTTCTTTGCGGTCTTGGTAGGAAAAATCCCAATCCAGATCGCGGGTAAGCAAGCGGTATTTGTCTTTTAAATTCAGTTTAGCCATGGGGTGTCTCCTCATTATTCTTTGTAGCGGCCTGTTGTATGCCGGTGGTTTCAGCGGTTCCAGCTTAACGTGAGGCTTTCGTCGTCTTCGTCCACGTTGCCGCCGATGGTAACCAGATTCAGATGCAGCTCCTGCACCTCCCAACTTTGCCCCAGCTTTTCTTCTACCGTGGCTTTGTTCACCACCAACTTGCCTTCACACTCCATACGGATCATGGCGGGCTGGTAAATCACCACCACATCGGGATTGTCCTGTTCGACGGCTTCAACGATATAGCGGGAAGTGTCGTTGTCTTGCAGAGCGAGATAAACTTTTGACATGCTTTATTCTCCTTTCGCCGTCAGGCCGATTTTGGCCGCACGTTTGGCCATTTCGCCGTTAACCGTTTCAATTACCGCGCCGCCGTCTTCAAACAAAGCCTCGATTAACGGGCGGTAGGCTTGTGTGGTTTTTTCCTGCCATTTTTCCACCCAGCCGCTCATCAGGGCGCGGTTGGATTCGTTTTCGGCAGCTATGGTTTTCAAAACGTTGTCTGCCCAACCCGCTTGGTCTTTCAGGCAGAGCTGCATAAATTCGGTGAGCATGGAAATATCGCGCGCATTGTTATCCAGCAGCCATTGGTCGAGCTTTTGGTAAAACACCACGTTAACCAAGGTATCGGCCACCAGATTTTGGGCAACAAACAATTCGCCCCAATCTTTATGCACCAGCATTTCTTCGCACAACGCCCGCACGCCTTGCCAAGCAGGGTCTTCCATCCAGATTTTTTTGGCACGGGCCAGCGATTCGCCGCTGTTTTCGTCGAGCATCAAACCTATGCGCGACAAATATTGCGCCATACCCAAACGGTCCATGGCGGCATACAGGCAAGCCTGAGTCAACGCCGTTCCGTAGCCGTAAGCCGAGCCGGACATCATGTTCAGATTGGCGGTCTGCTCCACATGCCGCAAAGGCAGCAGGCTGAAAATAATTTGAGATTGGATATCGGGGTCGATGAGTTTGCCCAATCCGCGCTTTTCAAAAAACGCATAATTGTTCTCGGCCGCATCCTGCATCTTGGCGCGGTTCTGCACATAGGCACTGTAAAAAAACTGGCGCGGGTCTTTTAAAACATACCAATCCTGCATGGTCAGCGCGGTATGGCCGGGGTCGTTGAGTTCTTTTTCGGGCATCCATAACGGACGGTAATGGAAATTGGCTGTCGCCTGCGCATCGTAAGTGGCCTCTTGATAACGGGAGGCCGGCTTGTTGCCGAACCGCCGCTCCACATTGGCAAATGTTTGGCGAACCGGTTCGATGGTGGCGGTTTTGATTTCTAAAGTCATCTGTGTTTCTCCTTAAATTTGCGCCTTGTTATTGGCCGGTTTCTGTTCCGTAACGCCATTTGGCTGCTTCTTGATCGTTTTTTTGGGATTGCTCTTCGCTCATGTGAACCACTTGGTTGCGCTTGCAAAACTCTTCAAAACAAGACTGGGGCATGATGAGTTCGACAAACAGCGAGGGGTCGTTAATGGCAAAATCAAACTCGACAAAACGCGCATCCGGCTCGCTGCGAACGCGGATGTATTTCACAAAATTCGATGGTGCGGCAGAAGGAGTGTGCATATCGTGCCTTTCTTTTCCGACAGCTTTTTAGAAAACGCATATCCTTTCATTAGCACACGCCGTGCCAAAACATAATTAAAAATATAATTTATTGATTTTTATCAAATAAAAAAATTAAACCTAATAAGAAACAGAAACGGCACCCTTTAATTTTTTATCATTTGATAAAATCGCACCAAACAGATGTGATCAAATGATGAAATTTTTAAACAACTTGATTTTTAAGAAAATATTAAAGAGAATGAGATTATCTTGAGAAACTGCCCGTTCGGGCGGGCGGCAGATTTTTTTAATGATAAAAGCGATAAATGGCAAACAGGCTTAAAAACTTAAGTAACGTTTACTTTTTTCACAATAAACATTAATGTTTTTATATGTAAATTAAATGTAAATGGCAAAAACCATATTGCACAAACTGACGGCAACTTGTTAAGTTAACTAAACATTTATCAATAAATGACACATAAGGAATATGAATTATTCGCAAAATATTAGAAAAAACCGAGCATTTAAACGCCTAGAAAAAAATCATAACAAAATCGGAAAATATATTAATAAAAACATAATCCGCAAGGCACCGCTACCAATGAGGAACGCTATGAGGAATAAGGAACAGAACCTACCCGGCCAAGATCTTATCGACGCCATCAAATTCGATGTGGACAACGGAAAAATCTGGTTTTACGAGCAGAGGATGCTGTTAAGCCATGCCTACGCTTTGTGGTTGTTCCGTGAGGATTTGGTCGAATCTCTCGGTATGGAAAGTGCCAAACGCTTTTTTATGCGTTACGGTTATTATGCGGGTGTGCAAGATGCGGAAATTGCCAAAAAAATCCGCCCGGGCAGCAGCCTGCGCGAAGCGTTTTTGGCGGGCCCGCAACTGCACAGCATACGCGGCATGGTAAAAGTTACGCCGGTGGAATTGGAACTTTGCGCCGAAAAAGGGCGGTTTTACGGAGTATTCCAATGGGAAGGTTCGTTTGAAGTGGCTTACCACAAAAAGAAATACGGCATCAGCAAAGAGCCGGTTTGCTGGGCTTTGCTGGGCTATGCCAGCGGTTATTCGAGCTACTTTATGGGGATTCCGATTGCGTTCAAAGAAACCCAATGCGAATCGATGGGGCACGCATGCTGCCTGATTACCGGCAAGCCGATGAGCGAATGGGAAGACACAACCGATTTGGAGCGTTCCATGCTGCCCGACCCTGTGTCTGAAGAGCTTTTCGGCCTGCGTCACGAACTCGATATGCTCAAAAACCGCAAACTCAACGATTTGCTCAAAGAAGGCAATTATTTCGATGTGATCGGCGAATCACCTGCATTCCGCCAAGTCTGCCATATGCTGCGTAAAGCCGCGCAGAGCAAGGTAACGGTTTTGCTCGAAGGTGAAACCGGAGTCGGCAAAGAAGCTTTCGCCAAAGGGCTGCATGTGGCCAGCAACCGCAGCGGACAACCGTTTGTTGCCGTCAACTGCGCGTGCATTCCTCCCGATTTGATCGAATCGGAGCTGTTCGGCGTCGAACGCGGCGCATTTACCGGCGCAGGCCAGAGCAAGCCCGGAAAATTCGAACGGGCCGACAAAGGCACGATTTTTCTCGACGAAGTGGTGGAGCTTTCACCCAGAGCGCAGGCGGCCTTGCTGCGTGTTTTGCAGGAAGGCGAGCTGGAGCGCGTAGGCGGCACGCAAGTGCGTAAAATCGATGTCAGGGTGGTTGCCGCTACCAACGAAACGCTGGCCGACGCAGTCGCCGCCGGCAAGTTCCGTGCCGACCTCTACTACCGCCTCAACACGTTTCCCGTGTATATCCCGCCCTTGCGCGAAAGGCATCAAGATATTCCGCTGCTGATCAAATACTTTCTCGAAAAATACAGTGCCGAGCATCAAAAACGCATTTTGGGCATCAGCGACCAAGGGCGCGAACTGCTGCTGCAACACCAATGGCCGGGCAACATCCGCGAGCTGGAAAACGTCATCGAACGCGGCGTTATCCTTACCGAACACAATCACGTTATCGAAGCACAAAACCTGTTTCCCAATTTCAAACCCGTATCCGGCAACTTTGGTATTTCAGACGGCACCTTGTCCGCTCCTGCGGCTGCGGCACCGCAAGGCGGCCGCCATGCCTATATACAGCAATTGCTCGAGCAGGGGTTCGATTTGGAAGAATGGATTGCCGACATTCTTCGGGAAGCAGTCGTACAAAGCAAAGGCAACATCTCCGAAGCCTCCCGAAAACTGAATATCAGCCGGGCAACGCTGGCTTACCAGCTGAAAAAATACAATCTGCCTGTCAAATAAACTGAAACCTTTGTAAAAGCCCTGTCTGCATCTTTTTCTTTGCCGCGGCCGTCTGAAAAATGTTTTCAGACGGCCTCATAATCAATCAGCATCAATCAGCTTAAAAATAGTACACCCGTCATAGTCGGGCCAAACCCGAGCAGGACACTTTGGTTATTAAAGTCAGGTTGGCCGGCCGAGACCTTTGCAAAACCCCCAGATGCGGATGCAGTTCAAGGCGTAGCAGCACAGCGAGTGCAGACATATCATATAGATAGGCAAACGAGCGAGCAGCGCACAACGCAGAAATGCGCCGCAGATGGGGGTTTTGCAAAGGTCTCCGGCTGTATATTATGCAGGCCGGGCATTCCTGCCTGCCGGCACGCCGAGCAAGCGGTTTCACCATAGCGTATAATCCCCGCTTCCACCCCATTCAAGAGCATTCGACCATGCCCGATCTGTCGGCTTTTCAAAACGACCCTGTTATGCAGCGCATCCGTGCCGCACAGCCAGTATGTTGGCACAATCCGCACACCGCCCCGTTTGCCGAAGCTTTAAGCGACGTAGGGCTTACCCGCAGCGACGTTGATGATGCCGCCGCACGCTTAAGGCGGTTCGCACCTTATATCCGCCAAGCCTTTCCCGAAACTGCCGCTTCAGACGGCATCATCGAAAGCCCCCTGTACCGCGCAGCCTCTTTACAGCAGGCGGCAGGTTATTCAGACGGCCTGCTGTATATCAAAGCCGACAACGAACTGCCCGTATCCGGCTCAATCAAAGCACGCGGCGGTATTTACGAAGTGCTGCAACACGCCGAACAACTGGCACTCACGCACGGCCTGATCGACACCGCCGGCCATTACACCCAGCTCGGCTCACCGGCGGCACGCAAACTGTTCGCACGCCATACCGTTGCCGTCGGCTCTACCGGCAATCTCGGCCTTTCCATCGGCATCATGGCCGCCAAACTCGGCTTTTGCGCCGCCGTACACATGTCGGCAGATGCCCGGCAATGGAAAAAAGACAAACTGCGCGCCGCAGGCGTTGAAGTGTTCGAATACACCGGCGATTACGGCCAAGCCGTAGCCGCAGGGCGCAAACAGGCCGAAGCCGACCCCTTGTGCTATTTTGTTGACGATGAAAACTCACGCCACCTCTTTCTCGGTTACGCCGTCGCCGCAGGCCGTCTGAAAAAACAGTTCGAACAGGCCGGCATCACCATCAACCGCGAACGCCCCCTATATGTTTATCTGCCGTGCGGCGTAGGCGGCGGCCCCGGCGGCGTAGCATTCGGCCTGAAGCTCGCATTCGGCGACAACGTACACTGCATATTCGCCGAGCCCGTGCAGTCTCCCTGCATGTTACTGGGCGTGTACACCGGCCTGCACGAGCGCATCAGCGTACAAGACATCGGCTTAAACAACCGCACCGCCGCCGACGGCCTGGCCGTAGGCCGTCCTTCCGGCTTCGTCGGCCGCGCCATGCAACGCTCGCTAAACGCCTTTTATACGGTAGAAGACAGCGAACTCTTCCGCTGGCTGCGTCTTGCCCATGAAACCGAAGGGCTGAAACTCGAACCTTCCGCCTGCGCCGGTTTCGCCGGATTGCGCCATTTCCGCCACCCCGACGCCATACATCTCGTATGGGCAACCGGCGGCAACATGGTTCCCGAAGAAATATTTGCCGAATATCTCGCACAAGATTAAAGAGATAACATACAATCCGAAACTTTCGCACCGCCCGCAACAAGCCCGTCGAAGCTCAAAGTATGCCGCCGTTCAATCGGCAAAGCGGTTTGATAATCCGTCCGCAGATGCAAAACAAAAGCACAACACGCTTGAACGCCTGCGAAAACAACGTAAAACAACTTAACTAACCATTCCCCCAAACATCAGGCCGTCTGAACACACCTTTCAGACGGCCTGCACACCGAAACCACCCAAACAACATGACCGGATTCTTTACCCTGTTTAAAAAAGAAGTTTTACGCTTCTGGAAAGTGGGCCTGCAAACCGTTGCCGCCCCCATGCTCACCGCACTGCTCTACCAAATGATATTCTCCCATGCCGTCGGCAGGCATATCGAAGCCCTGCCCGACGTTGCCTACAACGCCTTCCTGATTCCCGGGCTGGCCATGATGAGCATGACCCAAAACGCCTTTGCCAACGCCTCCAGCAGCCTGATCCAATCACGGCTCACCGGCAACCTCGTCTTCATTCTGCTGCCGCCGCTGCCCGTTTCCGCCTTTTTTTCCGCCTACGTCGGCGCCGCCGTCTTGCGCGGCCTGCTCGTCGGCATCGGCGTCATCGCCGTTACCGCCCCCTTCGGCCTGCCCATGCCGCACAACATCTTATGGATCGCCGCCTTCGCCCTGCTCGGCTGCGCCATCATGGGCATGCTCGGGCTGCTGGCAGGCATCGTCGCCGAAAAATTCGACCAACTCGCCATGTTTCAAAACTTCCTCATCATGCCGCTCACCTTCCTTTCCGGCGTGTTCTACTCCATCAACAGCCTGCCCGAATTTTGGCGCAACGTAAGCCACCTCAACCCCGTGTTCTACATGATAGACGGCTTCCGCTACGGCTTTTTCGGCGTCAGCGACACCTCGCCTTGGCTGTCGGCCGCCGTAGTCGGCAGCGTCTCATTAGGCTTGGCAATATTCGTACTCGCCGTTTTAAAATCCGGCTGGAAGCTGCGCAGTTGAACTTACCCAATCAATTTATTACTTTTCTAAAGCCGACACAGGTTTGATCCCATTCGAGGCCGTCTGAAATTTCAGACGGCCTTTTGTCATACCCATATTGGGCAAAAATATTCATTCTGATATATTTCCAAAACATACATCTTCAATCCCGATACTTTGAATACAGTTTTGGAACGCCCGCGA
>NZ_LGZA01000021.1:0-47493 GCF_001308005.1 Neisseria sp. 74A18 | reverse complement strand
GAGAGGCTGTGCCATTGGCCGAGCAGGACGGCTTTGAACATGGAGAGCAAAGGATAGGCGGGACGGCCGCCGTTGTCGCGCACGTAGCGGGTTTTGCGGCCGGCGAGGTATTGTTCGATGGGTGTCCGGTCAAGAATACGGTCGAGTTTGATGAGGGGGAAGCGGTCGAGATGTTTTTCGATGTGGTTGAGGGCGTCGGTGTGTAAAAAGCTGCTCATGAACAAAATCCTCTAAATTCCCGGAGTTTGATGTGAGTGGGAATTTAGAGGATTTTTGAGGGTTTTGCAAAGGTCTCAGGCCGTCTGAAAATGTTTTCAGACGGCCTCTTTTAATATATTCACACGTTGAAGCGGACATTTAAAAAGCAGGCGGTTGGGGCTGCTGCACGGCGGTTCGCAGCCTGCTGTGTATTGCAGGCCGTGGGTGAAAGTGTTAAAACGGGGGCATGATATAAAAAGAAAAATATCCGTATCCAACGGTTTCTGCCAAGAATATGCCGTGCATGATGGTTTTGAGAGGAGAGAATCATGGAAAAACAGTTACCTGAACACAAAAAATTTTTCGGCCATCCGTGGCAGCTTTCCACGCTGTTCCATATCGAATTATGGGAACGCTTTTCGTTCTACGGAATGCAGGGCATATTGCTGATTTATCTGTATTACCAGACCACACAGGGCGGTTTGGGTATGGATAAGGCAGTAGCGGGCGGCATTGTCGGCGCGTATGGCGGCAGCGTGTATCTTTCGACGATTTTGGGTGGCTGGTTGGCCGACCGCTTGTGGGGCGCGGAGCGAACGCTGTTTTATTCGGGCATTTTGGTAATGGGCGGCCATATCGCTTTGGCGGTGATTCCGGGCTTTGCCGGTTTGCTGTGCGGCTTGGTGATGATTGCATTGGGCAGCGGCGGTGTGAAAGCGTCGGCCAGCTCGATGGTCGGTTCTCTATATGAAAGCGACGAATTGCGCCCGCTGCGTGATGCCGGATTCTCGATTTTTTATATTTCGATCAATATCGGCGGTTTTTTAGGCCCGCTGATTACCGGCCTGCTGCAAAACAATATCGGCTTCCACTACGGCTTCGGTGCGGCGGCGGTGGGCATGGCTTTCGGTTTGTGGCAATACGCGCGCGGCAGAAAGTTTTTGCCGCATACGCCCGCACCTTTTCCTTTACGGCAGGGGCAGGGCAAGATTGCCGCGCTGGCGGCCGTTGCGGTTGCAGGGTTGATTTTCGCGGTGGTGGCTTTGGGCTGGTTGAATCTGGATAATTTTTCGAAAGTGCTCTTGGGCACGGTGATTGCGGCCACGGTGGTGTATTTTGCGCGCTTGTTGGCCAGCCCTTCGGTTGAAGAGCAAAACAAACGTTATATTATGGCTTATGTGCCTTTGTTTCTGGCCATCTGTATTTTCTGGGCTTTGTGGTTTCAGGTATTCACTTCGGTAACCGTGTATTTCGACGAAACCATCGACCGTGCGGTCGGCAGTTTTACGATTCCGGTATCGTGGAAAGATTCGCTGCAAAGCTTCTGGGTAGTGGTGTTTTCGGGCTTGATGGCCGCCATGTGGACGAAAATGGGTGAAAAACAGCCTAAAACGCCGTTGAAATTTGCTTTGGCACTGATGGTGTTGGGGGTGTCGTATTGGTGTTTCGTTCCCTTTATTGCCGGCGGCACGGTTATGCCGTTGGCCGTGTTTGCGTTGGTTATTTTGGGTATTACGATTGCCGAACTGCTGCTTTCGCCGATTTCGCTGTCGCTTGCTACCAAAATCGCCCCCTCTCACTTTAAAACGCAAATGGTTGCGTTGAACTTTCTCGCTTTGTCGCTCGGCTTTACTTTGGGCGGCCTCGTGTTTAAAAAATATTATGCTGCTGAAACCGCCGCAGCGTTCTACCGCTTAATCGGCATGGCCGGTTTGATTGCGGGTGGGGTGCTGCTGTTGCTTGTGCCGGTGTTGAACCGTTTGCTCAAAGGCGTGGATTAAGCACTATCGGATAAGGAACCCCCTGATGAATACCCCTTCACAACGCTTGGCTGCACTGCGCAAAAAAATGCAGGAGCAGAAGTTTGATGCTTGGATTATCCCTTCGGCCGATCCGCACCTTTCGGAATACTTGCCCGAACATTGGCAGGGCAGGGTGTATGTTTCGGGTTTTACTGGCTCGGTGGGCACGTTGGTGGTTAAGGCCGACAGCGCCGATTTGTGGGCCGACAGCCGCTATTGGGAGCAGGCGGAAAAGCAGCTTGCGGGTAGCGGTATCGAATTGAAAAAACTCGGTTTCGGATTAACCCATGTGGAAGATTTGGCGCAAAGCCTGCCGGAAAACGCCCGGGTAGGCGTTGCGCCGGATATGTTGTCGTTAACGGCGCAACGTCAGCTTCAGACGGCCTTTGCGGCAAAAAATATCGGCCTCAACCATCAAAGCGATTTGCTCGACGGTTTGTGGGCAGACCGCCCCGCGTTGCCGTCGAGCGAGATTTATCCGCACAAGGCCGAATTTGTGAGTGAAACCGCCGCCGAAAAACTGGCACGCGTGCGGGCGGCCGTGAAAGAAAAAGGCGCGGACTACCACCTGATTTCTTCACTCGACGATATTGCATGGCTGACCAATCTGCGCGGCAGCGATGTGTCTTATAACCCCGTGTTTCTGTCTTATCTGTTGATCGGCGCGGACACTGCCACGCTGTTTGTGAACCAAAGCGGCTTGAGCGAAGAATCTGCCCAATGCCTGAAAGCAGCAGGCATCAGCACCGCCGATTATCACACCGCCGCCGATGCTTTGGCCGCCGTTTCCGGCGCGTTGTTGATTGATCCGGCCAAAACCGCCGTGAGTACCCTGCAGAAGCTGCCCGATAACGTGAAACTGCTGGAAAGCATCAACCCGAGCACTTTGTTTAAATCCATCAAGTCCGACGCCGACATTGCCCACATCCGCGAAGCCATGCGGCAGGACGGCACGGCGTTGTGCGGCTTTTTTGCCGAGTTGGAACAAAAACTGGCCGACGGCGAAACCGTGTCCGAGCTGGATATCGACACCATGCTGCTGGCGCACCGCAGCCGCCGCCCGCACTTCATTTCGCACAGCTTCGGCACCATTGCCGGTTACAACGCCAACGGTGCGTTGCCGCATTACAGCGCCACGCCCGAAGCGTACAGCCTGATTGAAGGCAACGGCCTGCTGCTGATTGATTCGGGCGGCCAGTATGAAAACGGCACCACCGACATCACCCGCGTGATTCCCATCGGCATACCGAGCGCCGAGCAAAAACGCGACTTTACGCTGGTGTTGAAAGCCCATATCGTGCTGGCCGAAGCCGTGTTTCCCGAAAACATTGCCGCGCCGATGCTCGATGCCATCTGCCGCGCGCCCATGTGGAAAGCCCAATGCGACTACGGTCACGGCACCGGCCATGGTGTAGGCTACTTCCTCAACGTGCATGAAGGGCCGCAAGTGATTTCCTACCACGCCATCACCAACCCCAACCACGCCATGAAAGCAGGCATGTTTACTTCGAACGAGCCGGGTTTGTACCGCCCCGGCAAGTGGGGTATCCGCATTGAAAATCTGGTGATCAACCGCCCCGTTGCACAGCCTGAAGAAACCGCGTTCGGCAAATTCTTATGCTTTGAAACCGTTACCCTCTGCCCGATAGACACCCGCCTGATGGACGTTACCATGATGTCGGCAAACGAAATCGAATGGGTCAACAGCTATCATGCCCGAGTGCGCGAAAAACTGTTGCCGTTGGTGGAAGGTGCAGCCAAATCATGGCTGGAAGAACGCACACAACCTGTTTAATCACCGCGCGTTCAAACGATAACCTGCGGTTGCCTGCTTGGCAGGTGCCGCACATTGCAACATAACTTTTTCAGACGGCCTGCATAATCTTTTGCAGACTCATACATCAAAACACTATGAATTATGCACTCGATGCCCTTTGGTGGCGGCTCACCGACCCGCATGTGCGCGATTTGGCCGCCGTTCTTACCGCACCCCCCTTGTGGTTGAGCGGTTGCGAGCTGCCCGTAAGCGAGCTGCTTGGCGAAACGGGATTCCGCTATCTGCTTGATCTCAACGATTATCCCACGCAGCTCCACGAAGCTTTGCACCATAAAAAACCATTCGCCGGCCGCCTCGGATTTTATGCCGAACACCTGCTGGCATTCTGGCTTGAAACCGCACCCCATGCCTCTTTGCTCGGGCAAAACCTAACCGTTAAAAATGCCGCAGGGCAAACAAGCGGAGCCGCCGATTTTATCGCCACGCTCAACGGCAAACCCTACCACATCGAATTGACCTGCAAATTTTACGGCTGCCGTTCGGGAAGGCCGTCTGAAATGGTCGGATTGGACACTCAAGACACGCTGATGCACAAAGCCGCCAAACTGCCGCAGCAGCTGCGCCTGCTGGAGAGTGAAGAAGGGCGGAAAGTATTGAACGGCCTGAAGCTCAATCCCCAAGAACTACGCAGCGTTTCGATTGTGCGTGGCAACGGCTTCTCATCCCAACCGCAGGCGGCAGACGAAGCCCCGTTAAACCCCTACGGCTGGCACGGCCTTTATCTTGAAGATTGGGCGGAATACGACTTTTCAGACGGCCTTACGCGCCGCCATTTCCTGCTTCCGCGTTTAGGTCTGCTCGCCCCCGCCAGAGTGTGCGCCGAAGGAACATTCAACGAAACAGAAACCCGCAAAATCCGCAGCGGCATACTCGCCGTGCTTGAGCAGCGGCCGGACGGATTTTGGCACGAAGTCCGACGCATCATGAAAGTGCAGCGCGAAGATTGAGCAGGTATGTATAGTTAATCTGCTTAAATTTAATACAAAAACGTTGTACTCTGGCTTGATCAAGTATAACGGCACGGCTTCTAATGAAGTGGCTTGATATAACCAGTAAAATTGTTCTCTGCAATGTTGCAGGGGCAGATATGCCATCCGCCCCTACGATTTTGTTACTCAACTTAAGTTGATTGACTAAAAACCTTGAGGCCGTCTGAAAATCGTTTCAGACGGCCTCAAGGTTTTTAAACCGCTCTTTCAGCCTTGGTTACACTTGAGCAGGTGCTTCCGCACCTTCGGGAAGGCCGAAGATTTCGCGCAGAATCACTTTATAAAAAGCAAACGCTTCTTTTGCGCCCTGAATCGCTTCGTCTTGAGCGGATTTATCCAAGCCCAAATCGTTTAAATAATCTACAAACTCACGCCAGTGGCGGCCGCGGCCGTCGGGATGCGGAGCCAAGTGGCGCGCACCGTTTTCCGCATTGAAGCTCAACTTTTGCGCATCTTTAAACAAAAACGCCGCCCCCAAGTTGGAACCTTCGGCGCAATAAAGCCAACCGATGGCCTTGTTGCCTTCAGGCTTAGGCAGCTCGCCGGAGAATTGGTAAGGCTCGCTGTTCAAATCTTCCAAATCCTGCAACACGGCATCATAACGGGCCATGTCGGCCAGTTGCGGAATAGACCGGTTGAGCTTCTCGTCTTTGTAAATGCCGTCGACGATTTTGTGGAACACCGATTGCAGCTTCAAAAATTTCGAGTAATTTTCGTTGTTGGCAAAAGGCTGTACCGACATCACCAAATTATCGACGCTGTCGTGGGTGGTGCGGTTTTCTTCTTTCAGACGTTGGGCAAAAGTTTGAGCTTCGTTTGTCATGTTGTTTTCCTTTTTCATTATTCGAATCAAATTTCAGACGGCTTCATTTGGGCCGTCTGAAAAAAGATTATCAAATCAGAATTTGGCTTCTAATGTCAAGCCGTAGCTGCGTTTCGGAGCGGTAAAACGCTGAATCCCTTGGTGGGCACAACTGGCGTGTTGGGGCGTGCCGTCGCTGCCGTTACAGTTATCGACACGGTTTACTGTGCCGAATTCACGAATGCTGCGTAAGCTGTCCCAAGTGTAGTAGCGTTTGTTAAACAGATTAAATACACCGCCACGCAAGGTTACATGTTTGCCGAAACGGTAATGACCCACCAAATCCACTAAAAGGTAGTTGTTGCTGTGTTTGGCATAAGGCCACGGATTCTTTAGATCATCATTACTATGAACGGTGTCTTTCGGCTTTTTGCGCGCAGTGTAGCTTAAATTGGTTTTTAGGCTCCAGCGGTCTTCAGGTTGCACGTAACCGATGCCGAAAACCGCACCAAACGGTGCCAGCGCATTGATAGGCGTTTTGCTGCCGTCTTCTTGTTTGGCTTTACCTTTGATGTAGCTGGCTGTCCAGCTGGCAAACATGCCTTCAGGCAAGCCGATGCTGTTAAGTTTCCAATTACCGCTCAGCTCTATACCGTTTACAGTGGCACTGTCACGGTTGACGTTTTGCCAAGTTGGAGCGGTATAGGGGCGGGGTTGCCATTTTTGTTCGTTAACGTTCCAGAATTCAGTGTTGCGCAAACCCAAGTATGCGAAGTCGATGAAATCTTTGTATCGGGTGTGGAAGCCCGACAGC
The DNA here is from genome assembly GCF_001308005.1 of Neisseria sp. 74A18. Taxonomy (NCBI): domain Bacteria; kingdom Pseudomonadati; phylum Pseudomonadota; class Betaproteobacteria; order Neisseriales; family Neisseriaceae; genus Neisseria; species Neisseria sp. 74A18. The sequence goes on along the minus strand of NZ_LGZA01000021.1, from coordinate 41,051 downwards.
AACACATTGCCCCATTTGCCCTGATTGCTGATACCCAATTCGTAGTTGTGGGCTTTTTCTTCTTTCAAATCTTTATTGGCTAAAACGGTCATATCCGGATGGGGGAAAGTGAACCACATTTCGTTGGTTGTGGGGGCGCGGAAACCGGTGGAGTATTTGCTTAAAAATGTCCAGCCGGGAGCAAATTTCCAGTCGAAATGGAGTGCGTAGCTGGGAGCGCCGAATTTGGCTTTGGCTTCATCCAACCCTTTTTGTTTCATGGCATTGATGAATTGGTTGTTGGGAAGGATGTTGTTGCGTATCCAGTCGTAACGGATGCCTGCACCGAAACGGTACTTGCCATTCAGATTAAAGCTGTTGTTCCAAAAAATATGGTGTTTTTTGCTGCGGGCATCGAGCAGCAATGTGTCGGTTGTCCGACGGCTGGTTTCCAGCTCCGGCCTGAAAGCGCGAACGAAAACGGTGTAGTTATCGTTGCTGTTTTTTTCGTTGCCGATTCCTGCGCCGTAAGTCATGCTCCAGCTGTTGTTGCCGAAATCAAAGCTTTTATCGGCTTTTGCACGAAATTGTTTTAAATCCTGTGTTCGGCGGCGGAAGACGAAATATAGGTCGGAATTGGTGCCGCTTCTGGCAAGATCGTTAGGTACGTCCCACGTCATCGTGCTCATTTGGATTTTCTGTTTGTCGTAATTGAGCGTGAGTTTGTCCCACGGGCCTGATGCCAGCTGGTTCTCATATTCTATGCCGCTGCGTTTTTGGTAAGTGATGTCGTTGCGTTTACGCATTTCGTAGCTGACATTGCCTTGGTAGTCGGCAGCCCACAGGTTGGAAAGCTCGTCGGTTTTTCTGTCTAAGCGGTAGTCTTCATACACACCGCTCAGATAATTGTAGGGGTTGAAGTGGTAACCGGCTTTGAACAGCGTGCTTTTGGAAACGTAGTATTGGGGATCGGGTTTGGCTCGGAATTTACCGAAAGACCCGAAATAGCTCCTGTTGTTGCTTAAGGGGTTATATACGCCGTCGGATTTGTTGTGTTGCGTGTAATCGCTGCCGCCTCCGTGGTTTTTTAGCTCGTGGCCGTGGCGGCGTGTATAAACAAAACGGGTGTCGAAGCCCTTAAAATAAGCGGCCAAGTCGGTGCTGCCGACGTATTCGCTGTTGCGGCCTGTGTAGCCGCCTTTCAAGCCGACATACAGGGGTTTTTCTTCGTTAACGACATCGGCGGGTGATTTGGTTTTGTATTCTACTGCACCACCCAATGCGCCGCTGCCCGATGTGATGGAGTCGGCACCTTTGCGTATGCTGACTTCGGAAATATTCTCCAGTTCGGCAGCGTTGCGGTTGGCATTGAAATTGCCATATGCACCGAACAGTTCTTGGAAACCCTCTGAAGATAGGCTTTCTGCCTGAGTCAGGCCGTCTACATTAATGGCCACGCGGTCTTTGTCCACGCCGCGGATAACAAAGCCATTGGTGCTGCCGCGGCCGCCTTCTACAACGGAAACGGCGGGGTCGTAACGGACTAAATCGCGTACGTCTTGAACAAGGTTTTCATCCAACTGGTTGCGGCGGGTTTTTGTTTCCCCCAATTTGGAAGTTGGTCGTTTGCCTTTCACTTCAACTGTTTCAAGATTGACTTCTTGTTGAGATGTGTCTTCTGCATAAGCAGGAAATGCATTCACTACCAATAAAGCCATCAAGGTAAGTTTGAATGGGTTGTTCATGTTTTACTTTCTGTAAACAGTCGTTTTTCAGACGGCTAAGGTGTAAGAAACTCTAGCGTTGTTTACACTTTCCGTTTTTTGCATGCAGACCCATTTTGGGATTTTTGAGGGTTGTCAAGAATACCGAAAGGCACGGCGAAGCCGCATCGTTCTTGAGAATACTCAAAAATCACGAAACCATCATTCCTGCAAAAAAAAACAAAAGCTGTTTGGCATAAAAAGTGTAAATAACCCGACCTTTTCCAACACTTCAGGCATGTTGAAACAGCCTGAAAAACGATATGGTGTAGATAAAAGATTCCGATGGTTATTTCAAGGGTGTCAAGTCGGTATCTTGGGTTTCTAGATCGGTGGCTGTGCGTGTGCCGCCAAAAGCGGTATCCAGTGTTTTGTTGCCGTCGAATTTAACTGTGCCGCCTATCGAGTTTCCGCCGTATTCGGAGATATTGCCGTAGTAGGATTTTCTGTGGGCACCGAAGAATGCACCTTCCACTTGGCCTGTTGCATTGCCGGAGGTGGCGGTTCCGCTGAATTTGTTGCCGTTTACATTAACGTCTTTCATAACTACAGAGTCGCCGAAATCTTTGTTGCCGATGATTTCGCCGCCCAGTTTTCCTGTGTTGAAGTTAACTGTAAGTTGGGAAATCACCGTGGGCGCGTCAGCTTTGTTGGGGTTTTTCGGTGTGTAGGAAGAGCTGACCACTTTGCCGTTTTTGACACGAATGCCCCAAACATCATAAGTTGCTTTGCCTTTGACTCCTTTGGCTTCCGAACCGCCTTGCATGTAGGCAGCATCGGCTAAAGAACCACCTGCAAACAGGCTGGCTTCGCCTTTGGGAGAAATCCATGCACCGTAATACATAGTGCCCCGCATATTAATTGCAGGGCGGTCGGTATGGCTGCTGTCGCAGCAGGCAAAGATTTTGCCGCCGTCTGCGGTTGACTGCATTTCATGGCTGGTAAGGAATTTTTTGCTCGGAGAAGAGTAATCGGGTACGACCGGAGTATTGAAGTTACCGAATTGGTAATATTTGCCGTCGGGCGTTTTATATACGGTTACATCTTTATTAACGTCGTAGTAGTTGTTACTCCAGCTCGATTTTTCTTTTGTGGTTACGGTATATTTTTCTACCTCGCCGCCATTAGTGCTGACTGTAAAATAATTATCGGTATCGGCGTGCTTTTTAACATTGGCTGCACCAACATCCAAAGGCTGAAGAGTGGGGCGTTCTACAAATACGTCGGGTTGGTTTACACTGCCGCCCCCCGCACACGCGGCTAAAATAAATGGCAGAACCAAACTGATATAAGGCCGTCTGAAAGACCGGTTATGCATGGATTACCTCCGTTGGTTGGATATTTGTCGATTCGGCTGATATGCCGTTCATTTAATTGAAGAGTTTCATTAATTAAAATAAACTGGATTATTTTTACTAAAATTATGAAGGTAAATAATATTTGTTTTTATTTCCATATGAAATATACTCTGAAAACGATGGTTGTTACAAACATTTTTTTATAATTTTTTTACACAATTCCGATGAACAGTTTCAGAAAATTATCTTTTGCTCCCTTTCTATTTATCTCCGTATCCGCCGCTTTTTCGCCGTATTCTCGAGCAAATGCTTTACCGGATAGGGCTTCAGACGGCCTCAAGCAGGAGCAGCCTGCGGTGCGCATGCAGGAAAACGTATGGCTGGAGCAAATTGCCGCGCCTTCTGACCATGCTTTACCAAAACAAACAGAAAAAGAAGCAATCAAGCCTGTTACCAATGAAGATTTAATGAAGCAGCCCGAATTGCTGCACAACTTGATGCAGAGGGCGATCAACAGCGGCGATCCGCATTTGTTGGAATCGCTCACTGCTGCGTATAGAAAACAGCCTCAAGCCGATGCTGTTTTGCTGGCGCGGGCGGAGGGGATGATTGCGCGTTACAAAGGCGATTATCCGAAGGCAACGGCGGTTTACACCAAGCTGCATGAAGCTCACCCCGAAGATACGCGCATTACGCTGGATACGGCGGCGATTTTATGGGAAGACAGGCAGTGGAAAGAGGCCGATAGGCTGTTTGCCGAAGCCGCCGCCACGCCGCAGCTGCCGGAGGGGGTGCTGGAAAATATCGCTGTGTACCGCAAGCAAAGCGAAGAGGCGAACAAATGGCATTTCAACGGCGGTGTTAGCGTTACGCGCGATAACAATGTGAACAATGCCGCTCCGCCTTACTGTTCGCCGCTGGGTTGCGTCAAACAACAGGCCGAAAGTGCAACGGGCTTGAATTACCGGCTTTCGGTAGAAAAAAACACGCCGGTTAAAGGCCATCATAATGTGCTGTTTCGCAGCAATTTGAGCGGCGTCAGCTATTATTTCGACAAAAAATCCCAATACGACAATGCGTTTGGGCGTGCTTATCTGGGCTGGCAATATCAAAGCGCGCGCACCACATTCAATATTCTGCCGTTTTACCAATGGCAGCTTGCGGGCAGCGACGAATGGCAGCGCAAAACGCAGAAAGAGCAAACGTTCAATATGGATATGCTCGCTCATGCTGCGGGTTTTCAGACGGCCTTAAGCCGGCAGATTACCCCCCGCTTGCAGGCGCATGTGTCGGGCGAGGCTTACCGCCAGCACTACCGCGAGCCGGAACGTGCGGAGCGCAACGACGGCAAACATTACAGCCTTTTCGGTTCGGCGGCTTATCGCTTAACGCCGACGCAAACGGTTTATGCAGGCTTAAGCGGCGGCACTTTCCGCCCGAGCAATGACTTAATCGGCGGGCGAACTAACAATGCAGGCAACAACCGCCGCGGTGTGAGCGGCGGCTGGTTGGCAACGTGGCCGAAATGGGGCGGCTTGAACACGCAACTGAGAGCTGCTTACACCGACCGCCGTTATCGCGGTAGTGCGCTGAATGCCGATTTTGAATGGCAGGCGCAGCGCAACAAGGAAACTCTGTACAGCGTTTCGGCGGCCCATCCCAAACTGTCGATAGCCAAATTCATGCCCCGCCTAACTTGGGAGCAAAGCCGCATCCGCAGCACGCATAAATGGGCGGAGCGCAAAAACAACCGTCTGTTTGTGGAAATTGAAAAAACGTTTTAAGCAGGTTTGATGCCAATCTATTGAAATGAAACGGTTTCGCTATAAAATGAACAAGATGGTTCGGGCTTGGGCACAACCGTTTAAATTGAATCGCAAGGTATAAACAAGCGCATGATTTCAGAACGGTTTGCCGATGTGCTGCCCATCGGGTCGAATAGATTAAGGCAGGGCGAGTTGCTTTGCGAATCGGGAGCATCTTGATGGATATCCGCAAACACCACTTACAACAGGCAGTTGAACAGCGCATTATCAACCCGCAGCAGGCCGATGCTTTGTGGGCGTTGTGGCAGCAGCAAAACAGCCATGTGCCGCAATTCGGTTTTACCCATGTTTTGTATTATCTCGGCGGGCTGTTGGCCATCGGTGCGATGTCGCTGTTTATGAATTTGGGTTGGGAAGCCTTCGGCGGCACGGCGATTGTGGTGCTGTGTTTGGTGTACGGCACGGCAGGCGTGGCGCTGACTGAATATTTCCGCAAACGTAGTCTGCACATTCCGGCGGGCATTTGCGCTACTTTTGTGGTGGTGCTGGTGCCGCTGGCGGTGTACGGCTTGCAGCAGGCATTGGGTTTTTGGCCGGATAATGAAATGGTGTACCGTGATTACCACCGCTGGATTGATTGGCGCTGGCTGATGATGGAGCTGGCCACGCTGGCTGCCGCTGCCGTGATGCTGTGGCGTTACCGTTATCCGTTTTTGGTGATGCCGGTGGCCGTTACGCTGTGGTATATGTCGATGGACATTGCCGATTGGATTTTCTACGGCCATAACGGGGTGTACGATTGGACGCTCAAGCAGCAGGTTTCGGCTTTGTTTGGCGCGGCAATGATTTTGCTGGCGTTTTGGGTGGATTTCCGCAACCAAAGCGAGCGCGATTATCCGTTTTGGCTGTATCTTTTCGGCGTGATCACGTTTTGGGGCGGCCTGAGCTTTATGGAGTCCGACAGCGAGTGGAACAAGTTTATTTATTTCTTGTTAAACATGGGCATGGTGTTTACCGGCGTGCTGATCCGCCGCCGTGTGTTTGCCGTGTTCGGCGCGCTGGGGATGTTCGGTTATTGCTGGCATCTGGCCGATAAGATTTTTAAAGACAGTTGGCTGTTTCCGATTTCGCTTACGCTGATCGGTTTGCTGATTGTGTGTATCGGCGTGTGGTGGCAGAAGAACGAAGCGGTTTATACGCAAAGGCTGCAAAACAAAATGCCGCAGGCGGTGCGCCGTTTTTTACAGCGTAAATTTCAATAGCAGGGATAACGGGAGGCCGTCTGAATTTTTTCAGACGGCCTTTTGGGTTTTGGTAGCAAGGCATTTTGTTTCATGGCGGTTTGTAGGGGCGGATTACATATCCGCCCGCGTGTGCATTGAGGTTATGTGCGGGAAAGTCGGCGGCATTGGGCGTTTGTGTTTTTTATCATGGGGATGCCGGCGGATTCGGTTGGTGTTGCGGCGGCAGGTGTGGCGGCAACGGGCGGATATATAATCCGCCCCTACGGATGGGGTCGGTAAGGTTTGGAGTGGGATGTTATTGAGGCCGTCTGAAAGCCTAAACCATTTCAGACGGCCTCTCGGTTTTGGTAGCAAGGCATTTTTTTCATGGCGGTTTGTAGGGGCGGATTACATATCCGCCCGTGTGTGCATTGAGTTTATGTGCGGGAAAGTCGTCGGCATTTGGCGTTTGTGTTTTTTGTCATGGGGATGCCGGCGGAGTTGGTTGGTGTTGCGGCGGCAGGTGTGGCGGCAACAGGCGGATATGTAATCCGCCCCTACGGGAGAAGGTCGGTAAGGTTTGGAGTGGGTGTTATTGAGGCCGTCTGAAAACCTAAACCATTTCAGAAGGCCTTTCCCAACAACGGCTGCTGCCGCACGATGGCACGGATAACGGTGCGGTTGGGGGCGAGGGCGTGGCGGATTCTTGGCGACAGCGGGTTGGGCAGGCCGAGGATGTCGGCGGCGACGGCGGCGGCGCAAATGGGGGCGGTGGCCAGCCCGCGGCTGCCGTGGGCGGTGTTGATGTAGGCGTTCGGCAGATAGGGGCAGGGGGCGTTGAGGCGGTAGTTTTTGTCGAGGGCGAGTTTGGCGTACACGTTTTGCATGGCGGCGATGTTGCCGAGTGCGCCGACGATGGGCAGGTGGTCGGGGCTGTCGCAGCGCAGGGCGGCGTGGCCTTGCGGGGTGAGGCCGTCTGAACGGATTTCAGACGGCCTTTGGTGTTGGTGAGAACCGTCAACGCCGTCTGAAAGCGAACTTGGTGGGCTTCGCCAAAGCAGTTGCGCGGCCAGTTGTTTGTTTAATTCGTGCAGGTTGGCGCGGTTGGTTTGGCGGTCGGTTTCGCGCCAGTCGGTGCCGCTGTCGTGCTGGACGAAGGTTGCTCCGTAGCAATGCAAGCCTTGCCATGCGGGGCTGATGTAGCTGGCACCGGAAAGGGCGCAGCGCAGTTGTTCGGAATACGGCACGGCGGCGGCGAGGTCGGTTTGCCCGCGCACCAAGCGGTAAGGCAGGGCGGAGACGTTGGGGTCGGCGGCTTGCGGGCTGTGTGCGCCGGTGCAGTAAATCAAATGGCTGCCGCTGAAGGTGCGTTCGGGCGTGCGGATTTGCCATTCGTTGCCGTCGTGTTCGGCGGCAAGCACGGGCGTGCGGGTGTGCAGTTCGATCAGCGGATGGTCGAGCAGGACGCGGACGAGCGCGGGCGGGTTCAGCCACACGCCTTGCGGCCAATACAGGCCGCTTTGTACGGTTTCGATGCCGGCAATCTGCGCGGCTTCGTCGGCATCGATGGGGCGGTAAAGGTGGGCGTGGTGGCTGTGCGTACCCAAAGCCTGATTGCGGCGGGTTTCTTCGGCATCGTGGTTGAGATGGAGCACGCCGTTTCCGCCCCAGCTTTCGCGGTTGGGCAGCAGGGTTTCGAGCAGGCGGCGGGTGTAGCCGTAGCCGCACAGCAGCAGTTCGGTCTGCTCGGTGTTGTGCGGCGAAATCTTGGCATACAGCAGCCCTTGGCGGTTGCCGGACGCGGCGTTGGCAGGTTCGGCGGCTTCCAGTACGGTAACGGGCAGGCCGTGTTCCGCCAGTGCGCGGGCGGTGGCTGCACCGGCAATGCCTGCGCCGACGATAACGGCACGGCTGGGCACAGCGCGGTGTTCAGACGGCCTAAACCACGGTTTGACGGGTTGCGGCGGCAGTTGCGGCACGGCTTCGGTCTGCCATTGTATGGGCTGCGGAAAATGTTCGCCCAGCCGCGCGGCGTTTTCAGACGGCATCAGCCATAAATGCACGCCGGGCAAAATGTTCTCCAACACGTTGGCTCCGTTGAACTGGATGCAGCCGAGCTTGCCCGCTATGGCTTGCCGCAGCGCGCTTTCTTCCACGCATGGTTGTTCAGACGGCCTGAATTCGGGGATGCGGCGGTCGGGCAGGCATACGATCAAATACAGCGGTTTGGCATGGCGGCGGACAGTATCCACAAGCGCGGCAAGCGGGGGCGGGGCGTTCCAAGCAAGGCAGTTCATAAATGAGGCCGTCTGAAAATAGTGCGGGCAGCCAGTTTATCACGAGCAAACGGCGGACAAACAGGTTGGAAAGCTGCTAAAATTTGTGCGATTTTATGATTTCAGACGGCCTGCGGCGGCAAGCCATGCAAAGCTGTTGCATCACGAGCCGCAGGCCGTCTGAAAATATGCCACGGAACCTGCTATGAACCCATTAATCGCCGACTTCCAAACCGAATCCGCCCGCACGCCCGTGATTGTGGCTTTGGACTTTGCCAACGAACACGACACGCTTGCCTTTGTGCGCCGTCTCGATCCTTCCCTATGCCGTTTGAAAATCGGCAAAGAACTGTTTACCGCCACCGGCCGCAGTTTGGCCGAAAGCCTGATCAACCAAGGCTTCAAACTGTTTCTCGATTTGAAATACCACGACATTCCCAACACCGTAGCCCTCGCCTGCAAAGTAGCGGCCGATATGGGCGTGTGGATGGTGGACATGCACGCTTCGGGCGGCCGCCGCATGATGGAAGCCGCCGCCGAAGCCGTGGCCAACCATGCGCAAAAACCGCTGCTGATCGGCGTTACCGTGCTGACCAGCATGGAGCAGAGCGACCTTGCCGAAATCGGCCTAAATCAACCGGTAGAAGAATTGGTGTTGCGTTGGGCGAAGCTGGCGCAAAGCTCCGGTTTGGACGGCGTAGTCTGTTCCGCCCATGAAGCCGCACCGCTGCGCCGCGAGTTGGGCGGAGCATTTGTGCTGGTTACGCCCGGCATCCGCTTGGATACCGCCGGCAACAGCGACGACCAACGCCGCATCATGACTCCCGCGCAAGCGTTGGCGGCGGGTTCCACCTATTTGGTGATGGGGCGGCCGATTACGCAGGCCGCCGACCCCGTGGCCGTGTTGCGCGAAGTGAATGCGGCAGCCAATCAGATTTCGATTTAAATATGTTCAGACGGTCTCTTGTGATAAAGAGGCCGTCTGAAACACAGATAAACGGATATTCCTATGGTACTCAACACCGATATACAGCAATTACAGTCGCGTTTGGCACAAGCCCGCGTTTTGGTGGTGGGCGACGTGATGCTCGACCGTTACTGGTTCGGCGACGTTGCCCGTATTTCCCCCGAAGCCCCCGTGCCGATTGCCAAAATTTCTAAAACCGACCAACGCGCGGGCGGTGCCGCCAACGTTGCCCGCAACATCGCCTCGCTGGGCGGCAAAGCGGCGTTGCTGTCTGTAACCGGCGATGACGAAGCCGCCAATGCGCTGGAAAAATTGATGCAGCAAGACGGTGTGGCTTCGTATCTGATGCGCGACAAAGAAATTTCTACCACCGTCAAACTGCGCGTGGTTGCCCGCAACCAGCAGCTTATCCGCCTTGATTTTGAAGAAATGCCGCACCGCGAGATTCTCGATTCGGTTAAAGATCAATATCGCAAACTGCTGCCCGAATACGATGTGGTGGTGTTGTCCGATTACGGCAAAGGCGGGTTGACGCATGTGGCCGGCATGATCGAATGGGCACGTTTGGCAGGCAAGCCCGTGTTGATCGACCCGAAAGGCGACGATTACGAAAAATACGCCGGCGCCACCCTGCTCACGCCCAACCGTGCCGAGCTGAAAGAAGTGGTGGGCAGTTGGCGCAATGAAGCGGAATTGACCGAAAAAGCCCAAAACCTGCGCCGTAATTTGGATTTGGAAGCCCTGCTGCTAACCCGCAGCGAAGAGGGCATGACGCTGTTTCGCAGCAGCCAGATCGACCACCAGTCCACCCGCGCCCAAGAGGTTTATGATGTATCCGGCGCAGGCGACACCGTGATTGCCAGCATGGGCTTGGGCATGGCCGCCGGTTTCAGCCTGCCCGAAGCCATGCACATTGCCAATACCGCCGCCGGTGTGGTGGTGGCGAAACTGGGTACGGCGGTGTGTTCGTTTGAAGAACTGAGCGCGGCTTTGAAAGAACAACAGGCCGTCTGAAAGGTTTTTCAAACCATATTCAGACGGCCGACTCCTTGTTTTCAAAACCAAAAGGAAAAGATTATGACCATCATCGTAACCGGTGCCGCCGGCTTTATCGGCAGCAACATCGTTAAAGCCCTGAACGAGCGCGGTATAACCGACATCATTGCCGTCGACAACCTGACCCGCGGCGAGAAATTCAAAAATCTGGCCGAGTGCGAAATCGCCCATTATCTCGACAAACACGAGTTCATCCGCCAAGTGCGCGAGCATCTGTTGCCGTTTGACGATATCGAAGCCGTGTTCCACGACGGCGCGTGTTCCGACACCATGGAACACAACGGCCTGTATATGATGGACAACAACTACCAATACAGCCTCGATCTGCTCGATTGGTGTCAGGACGAACGTATTCCGTTTTTATACGCCTCCAGCGCGGCGGTGTACGGCAAAGGCGAGATTTTCCGCGAAGAGCGCGAATTGGAAAAACCGCTCAATGTGTACGGCTATTCCAAATTCCTGTTCGACCAAGTGGTGCGCCGCCGCATGGAAGAGGGCTTGACCGCGCAAGTGGCCGGTTTCCGCTATTTCAATGTGTACGGCCCGCGCGAACAGCACAAAGGCCGCATGGCTTCGGTGGCGTTCCACCATTTCAACCAATACCGCGAGCAGGGTTATGTGAATTTGTTCGGCGAAAACGAAGGTTACGGCAACGGCGAGCAAACCCGCGATTTCGTGAGTGTGGAAGATGTGGTGAAAGTGAACCTGTTCTTCTTCGATAACCCTGAAAAATCAGGTATTTTCAACTTGGGCACCGGCCGCAGCCAGCCGTTTAACGATTTGGCCGCCGCCACCGTAAACGCCTGCCGCGTCGCCGAGGGCAAGCCCGCGATGAGCCTTCAGGAATTGGTTAAAGAAGAGCTGATCCGCTACATTCCGTTCCCTGATTCGCTCAAGGGCAAATACCAGAGCTTTACCGAGGCCGATATTTCGCGTTTGCGCGAAGCCGGTTACGAAGAAGCGTTTTTAGATGTGGACGAAGGTGTAAGCCGCTATGTGCATTGGATGATGGAAAACCTTTAAGCCACGCAAGCCCACGGCAGGCCGTCTGAAAGGCAAAAATACTTTATAATGCTTTTCAGACGGCCTGTGGTGTTTTCGGGCTGCCGCAAGCGGAAAAGAAAACCGCACACAATACAAGCAAAGGAGAAAACCATGAGCGGAAAAAATGATTTTGCAACCGCCGATCTAATCGACATCGCCCCCGACACGCCTTCGTGCGAAGTACAGTTCCGACATTTCGGCCGCCGGCACCGTTTCTGCGGCAGAATCCGCACGGTAAAATGCAGCCGCGACAACGGCTTGGTCAAAAAGCTGATGAACACGCATTCCGACGGAGAAGTGCTGGTGGTGGACGGCGGCGGCGATTTATACAGCGCATTGATGGGCGATATGATTGCCGGTGCGGGCGCGGCCAACGGCTGGGCGGGCGCGGTGATTTTCGGCCCCATCCGCGACAACGAAGCCATCAACACCATGCAGTTCGGCGTGAAAGCCTTGGGCACCAACCCGCGCAAGAGTGCGAAAGACGGCGCGGGCGAAGTGGATGTGCCGGTCACTTTCGGCGGCGTAACATTTACCCCGGGACATTATTTATACAGCGATTCAGACGGCATCTTAGTGTCTGAACAACCGCTTCACGAGGAATAAACGATATGAAAGTAACGTCAAAATGGATAGACGGCATGTGTTTTGTCGGCACAACCGAAGCCGGCCACAGCGTCGTGATGGAAGGTTCGGCGCAGGAAGGGCAGGCCAAGCGCGGCCCCAGCCCGATGGAAATGCTGCTGCTGGGCGTGGCGGGCTGTTCCAGCATTGATGTGGTGATGATTGCCGAAAAGCAGCGTCAGGACGTAGTGGATTGCCGGGCAACTGTTACCGCCAAGCGTGCCGACGACACGCCACGCGTGTTTACCGAAATCCACATCCATTTTGAAGTGCTGGGCCGCAACCTGAAAGAAAGTGCGATTGAAAAAGCCGTGCAGATGTCTGCCGAAAAATATTGTTCCGCTTCGATTATGTTGGGCAAAGCGGCCAAAGTGACGCACAGCTTCGAGGTTGTCGAAACGGCTTAAATCAAAACATGCCGTCTGAAAACAAGGTTTTCAGACGGCCTTGACTTGCCTACGATTCAGAATGGTTCAAACGGCCGGCAATATAGTCAATCCACTTAATTTTGATACAAGGCAGCAACACCGTAGCAAGTTAAGTATATTTGCGATAACTACTCGAATACTTCCAACTGCCTGATCAGGCAGGAGAACCGGTATGACAGATAACGAAAACAATTTTCCGCAAGCACCCGCAACCTCGTCTTTGCTGGAAGAGCGGCACGATGCCGAGCTTTTCCGCGTATATTCCAGAATTTTAGACGGCATTACCGACCACAACCTGCGTCCGGGCAATAAGCTGACCGAATCCGACCTGTGCCGCCAGATGACTTGCTCGCGCAGCACAGTGCGTAGCGCGCTTTCTTTGCTGGCACACGATAAAATCGTTGATTTGCTGCCCAATCGCGGCGCATTCGTGCATGTGCCCGATGCCAAAGAAACGCAAGATGTGTTCAAAATGCGTATCGCCTTGGAAGAAACCATCATCAACATGCTGCTTGAAGAAGAAAACTTGGCGGAAAAAGCCAAGCCTCTTTATGCGTTGATCGATCAGGAAGAGGCAGCCTTCAACCGCGGCGACCGGGTAAGCTGGAACCGCTTGTCCAATGCTTTCCATGTCGAGCTGGCGCGTTTGCTGAATAATGATGTGCTGCTGGAAATTGTGAATACGTTGTGCGCCCGTTCGTCTTTGATTATCGCCGTGTTCGACGCACCGAAAGACCGTTTGCGCCATACCTATTGCGAGCACCGCGAGATTCTCGATTTGCTGGTGGAAGGCAAAAAAGCCCGTGCCTGCAAGATGATGAGACGCCATCTAGGTCAATGCCAAGCGCGTTTGTTGAGAAAGTTTGAGGCCGAAGCCTGAAAATCTTTGGGGCGGGAATCAATGAAAGATGCTTTACTGTTTTGAATTGGCAATGAAGTGGTCTAACCGTAAAGTATCATGCACACAAAAACGAGGCCGTCTGAACTTAGCTGTTCAGACGGCCTTACCGTTCGGGCAATGCCTGGCGGCAGGCTTAAGGCTGCTTCAGTTTGGTCATGCCTTCTTTTTGCAGCAGTTCGTCAATCTGTTGCTGCATTTTTTCCTGCTTGGCCTTGCGGATCAGAATATCTTTAATTTGCTCGAAAGGCGGCGCGTCGGGGTTGCGTTCGGAAGCCGTGAGTTTAAACAGATAAAATCTGCCGTTCATCTCTACCGGCTCGCGGGTAATTTGGCCGCGCGACATCCGGTTGATCACATCCGCCAAAACCGGCGGCAGTTGATTGGGCGAAATAAAGCCGCCGATTTGCTCGGGGCTGGGGTAGCGCTGCATTAAACCGTCGAAAGACAAACCTTTCAATAACAGTTGTTGTGCCTGACGGGCTTCTTCTGCGGTGGCAAAATTAACCTGCTGGATTTTCACTGCACGGGTTTGGCTGTCGTAAGCGGCGCGTATGTCTGCTTCGTTTACCTGTGCTTCGCGCTCAAGGTGTAATGCGTATTGTGTGGCATAAAACTGCGCTTCTGCATTTTTAAAATGAGCCTGAACTTCGGGTTTTTTATCCAAGCCTATTTTCAACGCTTCGTTTTTGAGAATTTCAACGGTTTGCAGTTGCAGCGTAATGTTTTTACGCAGGCTTTCCACGTCGGGCTTTTGGCCGTCGGGCATCAGGGAAGCGTTTTCAAGCTCTTCTGCCACCAAAGCATCAACACGGCTGCGTTCGATTTCGGGAACTTTGCCGATGGCGATGCCCGCAGCCAAGGCGGCTGCGGCAAAAAATATAATCTTTTTTTGTTTTTTCATATTGCTTTATGTGTTTTGAAGTTATTTGGCCGTCTGAATATTGGCTTTGCGGTAAAGGGCTTCGATGGCGCTGTCTATGCGGGCGGCTTGAAGCTCTTGTGCAATGCCGTTTTTGGCGGTTTCGTATGAAGGAACCTTGGCGGCACGTTTGTCGTTGATATAGAAAACGCCGAACATGCCGTTGCCGTCTTGCAGGGGCGTGGCTGTGAATCCGCCTTTGGCAAGGTTTTTAACGGCTGCGTAAACTTCGGGTGCACCTTGTTCCAAGTCTTTAAGATTAACGTATCCGGCGTTCAGACCGTTATTGGCTTTGCCGCGCGGGTCAACCGTATATTGGGCGGCAACGGTTTTAAAATCTTTTTTGGCTTTAAGGTCGGCAATGGCTTTTTGGGCGTCGGCGGCATTGGATGTCAGGATTTCGCCGAGTTGGACTTCGTGGCTGCCTTGGTAGAATTTGCTGAATTCGCCGTAGGCGGTTTTCAAATCGTTTTCACCGATGGGATTGTTCCGCAAAAGATATACAAAATAAGCTTGATTGAGCAAGTCGTTTTCAAAAGCCGTCCATTGTTCTTTAAAACCGGGCTGTTTATCCACTCCTTGGGTTTTTGCATCGGAACGTGCGCGCTCAAGGGCTTTTTTGTATTCGGCCGATTGGTCGAGTTTCAGGCGTTTGGCTTCTTGGCTGATCAAAATGGCCGTAACCTGGCGTTCGGTCAAGTCGCGGCGCAGAGCCGGTGTGTCTGGGATTTGCGGGTTTTGGCTTTGCAGCATTTTTACTTGTGCATCAATATCTTTGCTGTCGATTTTGCTGCCGTTAACAGTAACAATCGTTTGCGCCCACAAGCTGCCGGAAACCAAAGCCAACAACAGGGCTGAAGCAAAATAAGATTTTTTCATGTCGATTCTCTGCTTTTTCAAATAAAACGGGAATGGGTCGAACCGGCTTGCAACCGGCTCGGCCTAATGGAAATATTCTTCAGGTGTAACGGCTTTGACACTCAAAGCGTGTATCAGGCCGTCTGAAAAAAAGTCTTGAAGCAAATCCTTTACCATGCGCTGGCGGTTCAAACGGCTTACTCCGGCAAATGCTTCGCTGACCAACAATATGGCGTAGTGCCCACCGCCGCGGTTGCCCGCGTGGCCTTCATGCAGATGGCTGTCATCGCGGAACTCGAATATTTCAGGCCGCAAGCTTTTCAGACGGCCTTCTATCATTTCTTGCATGGTAGGCATTATTTAAACACCGCTTTAAAAGGCTTGATTAAAATTTCTTCATATACGCCGGCATCAACGTAAGGGTCTTGTTCGGCCCATGCCTGCGCTTCGTCCAACGAAGCAAACTGCGCAATAATCAGGCTGCCGGAAACCCGTTCGGGGTTGTCGGGAAGAGGGTTTGGGCCGGCCGTCAGCAAACGTCCTTCCGATCTGAGCTTTTCCAAACGCTCCAAATGAGCGGGGCGGGCGTTCAAACGCGCTGCGTGCGCTTCTTCGGCATCGGTGGCCAATAACATAAAATATTCCATATAATCAACTTTCTTTAGGTAAATGCTTGCTCAAATATACGCCTTGCCCTAAAGCAAAAGCCATCATTAAACCCAGTGTTCCGAAAAGCTTGTAGTTCACCCATTGTTGTTCGGAAAAATTATGGGCCACTACCAAATTGGCTGCACCCATAAAGATTAAAAAGACCACCCAAGCAATCGTCAGGTTGCCCCAAATACGGTCATCCAACTTCAATTCTTTGCCCATCATGGCCTTCAAACCGTTTTTTTTCATGATATGGCTAACAGCTAAGGCCGCGGCGCCAAACCAAAACAGCAGTGTGGGTTTCCACATAATGAAACGGGGATCGCGCAATAAGATGGTTGCCCCGCCGAACACCACAATCAACCCCAAATTAACTTTCTGCATCGTATCGAGTTTTTTGTGCTTCAACCACGTTACGGCTGCCTGAATAATGCCAACCATCAGTGCAACGGCTGTTGCCCAAATAATATTTTTAGTAGTCGTATAAATAACGAAAAACAGAATAATGGCAATGAAATCGTTTAAAATCTTCATCTTTGTGCAGGATAAAATGAATCAAACCGTGAGAATTTCACAATCATACAGGTAGATGAACTCTTTTGCATTACTTATGTCAATGCTAACAAGGCACGTCAGGCCGTCTGAAAAAAAGGCCGATTGTCGGATTTACTTTAAAGTAAATCAAAGAGTGGTTATAAAGTTGCAATTGCCAGCTTATCGTTTACATAAATTAGCAAATTTACTTGGCAGAGTAGGCAGTCAGCATATATCATGCTGATTATATACAGTCAGGCAGTCAGGCTGCCAACTCGAACAGGGGATAATAATTTGAAAAACAATCATAGAATCAAACTGATTGCTGCTTCTTTGGCCTTAACGACATCATTATCTGCAGTTGGCGGCTTGGGCGGCTTGAATGTTCAATCGAATTTGGGCGAGCCGTTCTCCGGCACGGTAACGGTTACAGGGGAAGAAGCTAAAGTTCTGCTTAACGGCGGGAATGCATCGCTTTCAGACAGTAATTTGCGCACCAGCGTCAGAAAGTCCGGCGATAAAGCCGTCATCAACATCCGTTCCAATACACCGATAAACGATCCTGTTTTGGTTTTCCAAGTAGGTGTCGGTTCACAATCGCGTCAATACACCGCTATTATCGATCCTGCCGACTATGCAGCAGGAAGTGCGGCAGCATCTCAGGGTGAAAACAGATCCGCCGCTGTCGACCAATCGGCAAGCGAACGCACCGTATCTCCACGTTCGGCACAACAAAAACCGAGTATCAAGCAAGCTCAAGAGCAGGCTAAGATAAGAAAAGAAAATAAAAAATCTAATGCCTACTCCAAAGTCGAGAGAAGTCGCGATGCAGCTTCCGCCGAACAAAAATCATTTGTTCCTCTTGAAGGCAATTATAAAGTCCGCCATGGTGAAACATTAACATTCATCGCTGAAAAAGTGCGTCCTCAAGGCCTGACTTTATCTGAAACCATTAACGCTTTGGTTTTGGCCAACCCGAAAGTTTTTCCCGATAACAATCCTGATATCGTTATTGCCGGCAGCACGTTAAGTATCCCTTCTGCGGCGGAGCTTAGAAGCCTTTCAAAACAAGGTGTTGCTGCAGTTAAGAAAACAGAAGAAACAGTTGTTGAAACCCCTGCTCAAACAGCGCAGGCTTCACAACCGGCTGTGTCGGTTGAGGCACCTGGCGAGGCCGAAAAAACATCTGAATCCCAAACAACTGCCAGTGTTACGCCTGCTGCATCTGAGCCTGTTGTAACCAAGGCGGAAGAAGAAAAAGCGTCCGCTCCTGCAGCTGTTGCCACAGAAAATACGCCTAAATCTGAAGCAGTGCCCTCAACTAAACCTGCTGTTGCAGAAACTGAAAATAGTGGCTGGTGGCGTTGGCTTCTTTTTGCCGGTTTGGGTGCAATTGCGTTGTGGTTGCTTCTCAGATTGGCTACCAAAAAGAAAGATCATGTTGAACAGGCAGATGAAAATGATCAGATTCTTTTGAAGGAAGCAGCAGAAGAAACCCATCTTCACGCTCAAAATCTGAATTCGTCTGCATCTTCTACAGTTGTTAAACCTTCAGAATCTTCCTTGCCGCATCCCGGGGCTGTTTCGGGCGCTGCGGCTGCTACTGTTGCCGCAGCAACACAAACTAAAACTGCTGAAGAAGGTTTGGATGTAGAAGATGACTTTGACGATGAGATTTTCTTTACCGAAACCGAAACTATTCCTGCGGATAAATCTGAAAACAATTTCAGCTTGGATTTAGGTTCGATTGACCGTGCCCAAGACGGTATCGTATCCGGCGCATTAACTCAAGATGAAGAAACCCAGAAGCGTGAAAATGCTAATTGGGATGCTATTGAATCAACTGAAAGTGTTTACGAGCCTGAGCCCGAAAACGAGTACCAACATGTAGCAGTTGAATTTACGCCAGTTGAGGATACAGCTCAATCTGTTGAAGTGGTTGAGATTGCAGAGATTTCTTCAAATGAAGGCAAGCTTGAGCAGAGTGATGAGCCTGATGCGGTAAATATCGAGTTTGAAACCGAGAATCAGGATCAAGTTTCAACAGTTCAAGAAGCTGATGTTTCGGAAATTTCTTCTCAGCAAGACGAGAGCGTTGCGGTTAACACCGTAGAATTTGAACCACTTGAATTTGAAGCGTCTGACTCTTCAGAAGCAGATAAATTGGCTTTATCAGAGAGTGAGCCTTCTACATTTGATCAAGTTCCGGCTGATTCGGCAGAGGTAACGGAAACAAATTCTGCAGAGTCGATAGTCGAGTTTGATAATCAGGTTGTCGAAAGCGGATCAGTTGAGCAAATTACTGAAACTTACGATGCTACATCATTCGCTAATCAAGCCTCAGACGGCCAAGTTGGTGAAGCGTGGATAACTGCAGATGCTGATAACAGCGCTATCGCCTTCCAAGATGAAGAACTGGCTAAGCCTGTTGAGGTCAATGTTTCTGATGATGATGGTGAAACCATCGAATGGGAAAGCATGGAGCTGGAGGGTGATAGTGAGCGTAGTGAAACCGGTTTTATTTCTGAATCGGTAGGTATGACCGCTCCGCTTGAAGCTAAATATGAGTTGGCACAAATGTATGTGGAAATCGGCGATCCTGATGCCGCAAGAGAGACACTCCAGGAGTTGCTTGAAGAAGCAAATGGAAGTATCTTGGAAAAAACAGAGACTATGCTTGCCGAGTTGAATAAATAATTAATCTCTTATTTGACATTTATCCGCAGTATGCCGGAGCTAAATATAATTTTTTGATAAAAATTGTTTCAAAACCGAACCTGATAGGATTATCAGGTTCGGTTTTTTTTTGAGGATGAATTTATCTTCTCTCTATAGTCATCAATCAATACATTTTTAATGCAGGGCAGCAAGCCGCAGGCAGTACAGGTAGTACGGCAAGTAGCAGTAGCACTCGGTAGTAAAAGTTAAGTTGATTGATTTATCGTGTGATATGTTTGCTTTCGCTGTGCTGCCTGCTTTGAATTGCATCAACATCCGCGGTTTTTAAAGATCTCATAAGGTAATAAGCCCTGATCCGGCATTCTGGTTATGCTAGATCAGGGCTTTATTTTTAGAGTGATTGGTTTTATTTCATAGATTGAGCAAGGAAATAACCTAATCCTATTAAAATTAAGCAGATAAAGACAATAGAAACAACTAACATTAAAACTTTACGGCCTTTTAATGAAAATATAAGGCTTGAGCGGCCTAGTTCACGTTCAAGTTTTTCTTCAAGCTCGGCGCGAATTTGTTTGCGTAGGCGCTTTTCTTCGGCCTGCTGTTCCTGCTGGAGCTTTAAAGCGATTTCCTGTTGTTTTTTATGCTCAAAAGCGACTTTTTCTTCCCACTCTATTCGTTTACGTTGGATAACGGCTTCGGTGGCAGATGAGAAGTGTAAACGGCATGTGGGGCATTCTGTAGTGTCTTCCGGGTTTTCTACTATTGTTCGGCAGACAGGACATTGGTCTACAATTTTTTTAACTTCTTCTTCGTTTTGACTCTCATCCGGTAATAATTCGAGAGAATGGCGGATAATAACGTCAAGCCCTAAATAGCTGAAATAATGTTGCGCATTTTCACGCTCTTCTCTTGTGCAATTTTCGGCAATGATTGCTTGGGGACGTTCAGCCAATGCTTGAATCAAGTCATTGGCTTCGTTTTCCGGCAAGTTGTCTACCAAGCAGGCATTTATTCTTTCTCTGTCGACATTTGGCGGATAAGATACGTAAACATCATATAATTTTTGGTTTTGCATTATTCTTCCGTAAAATCATGCTGTTGGATTTCGGGTTTTTGTGTTTCCAACAATAGTATAGCTATAAATTATCAGAGATAATTTTCAGTTAAAATCCGATTTTTGTCTCGGAGAATAAGGTTATGTGATTAACCGAGTTTTGTCAGTTGAATGTATCTAAGCGGTATAAATTTACGATGGCTTACATATCAAATCGATTTAGTGTTTAATATTTAGGCTAGTAAATCTATTACCAATGGGTTTTTGTAAATTCAGCAAAAGTTCTTGTAATTATAAATTAGGTATTTAAAAGATGTAAATTTTTTTATCAGGCGGTTGGTATGGTGAAAAACATTCTGATATCGCCAGAATATCAAGTACGGTTTTTCTTTGGTGTACTTAAAATGTAAGGCAGCCTGCTAGACAGACTGCCTTATTTTATTGGCATGTTGTGCTGAAAGCATTACACCGAGAAAGAAGAGCCGCATCCGCATGTGGTGGTTGCGTTAGGGTTTCGTATAACGAATTGGGAGCCGTGAAGACTTTCTGTGTAGTCGATTTCTGCACCTACCAAATACTGATAACTCATTGGATCAACCAAAAAAGTTAAGCCGTTTTTTTCGATTTCGAAGTCGTCGTCATTTTTGATTTCATCAAAGGTAAAACCGTATTGGAATCCTGAGCATCCTCCGCCGTTGACGAAAACGCGAAGCTTCAAATCGGGGTTGTTTTCTTCAGCAATCAAATCTGCAACTTTGGTGCAGCAGCTTTCGGTAAAAATAATAGGGGTTTCTTCTGACATGATTTATTCCTTTAATATGGTGTGATTGGCAGCAACCAATATTGCTTTCTAAATTTAGGCTGTTCAGTATAAATTCAATAGGTGTCTTTGAAAACAATTAAGAAGGGGTTGGGTGCCGTCTGAAAAATTAATCCCATCCTTGAATATTTTGTTTAACTATATTCGACAAAGCATCAATCCATGCGGGGTGGGTGTTCAGGCAGGGGATGTATTGATATTGTTTTCCGCCGGCTTCATGAAACTGCTCTCTGCCTGCTATGGCAATCTCTTCCATCGTTTCTAAGCAGTCGCTGACAAACCCGGGGCAGAATACGTCCAGTTTGGTTATGCCTTGTTTGGGTAACTCGTCAAATAAATCTTGTGTGCTCGGGCCTATCCATTTTGCTTTGCCGAATTGGCTTTGGAACGAGACGATGTAGTCGTCTTTTTCGAGAGACAGTGCATCTGCTAAAAGTTCGGCAGTTTTCTGGCATTCGTAGGCATAAGGATCTCCTTCGTCGCTGTTTTTTTGCGGGATGCCGTGAAAACTCAACATGAGTTTTTCGCCTCGTCCGTGATGAGCCCAAAATGCTTGTATCTGTTGTTTCATGGCATCTATGTAGCCGGAGTCGCTATAAAAACGGGAAACGGTACGGATGCTGATTTGGTTGCGCTGTTTCAATAGTGTTTCAAATATTTTATCCAATGCGGCTCCTGTGCTGGAGGCTGCATATTGGGGGTAAAGCGGAATGGCCAGCACGCGGGTTATGCCTTGGGCTTTGAGTTCTGCCAATACTGAAGCGGCATTGGGAGAGCCGTAAGTCATGGCGTGGCGTACGGTAATGTTGGGTATTTGTTCTGCAACTAATTCCGCTTGTTTTTCTGTGTAGACAGCTAAAGGCGAGCCTTCGGGAAGCCATACTTTTTCATAAGCGTGGGCGCTTTTTTTAGGGCGTAGAGTCAGTACCAGCCCGCGCAATATGGGCTGCCACACTAGTTTGGGAAGTTCGACGACACGTTGATCAGAGAGGAAGTCGCGTAGATATGGCCGGACGGCCGCTGCAGTCGGCGCTTCCGGCGTACCTAGGTTTAGTAGGAGTACGGCGGTTTTTTCTTGAAGGTGATGGGGTGTGGGCGGTTCGGGGAGAAAGCGCGGCATGAGAATATCCTAATATTTGTTTTCAAGCGGCATCTTACGGTATTTTTAATGTGTAGGAAACTTCCGGGCAGGCTATGGAGGGGATTGCAAAGATACATTGGGATTTGTATAAAAATAATGATTTACATCCAAATATTTAAGCCGGTGAGTAGGATGGTGTAGCGTATAAATTTTCCTGCAATGAGCATCATACTGCTTTTCCAAGCGTTTAATCTCAGCCAGCCTGCGGCGATCGGTAGTGCATCTCCGACAATCGGCAGCCAGGCAAATAAAAGCGTCCACACGCCGTAACGGTTGAGCAGGCGGAAGGTTTTTTCAGACGGCCTTTTATTAAGCGGGATATACCGCCCCATATAATAAGAAACTATGCTGCCTAATCCGTTGCACAAGCCGGCAACGAGTAACGCTCCTGTTTGTGCGGTGGGATAGCTGTTGATAAATAAAAGGAAGGCAGCTTCTGATGTGCCCGGCAGTATGGTTGCGGAAGTGAATGAAGAAGCCGCGAGGGCGAGATAAGGCCAAAATAGTTCCATTAAAACGCGTAGTCGGTAAGTAAGTTCGCTATTTTAACCGAGTAGCCATTAACATGGGCAACATGGGCGTGGAGGGGATACCGTTAAGCGGTTTCACAGCCCATCTGTATGACAAAGGTTGACCGGCGTGATGGTTTTGTAAAAATAGTCAAAAATTTTAGAATGCTTCATTAATAAAATCTGATTTAGTATTTTTACGTTAATTTTAGATAAATTATTTTTAGGTTTATCGTGTGAAATTGCCATTGTGAATGGCTTTTTAACGGTTTGTTGCGGATGTGTTACAGCTGTAACGAATCCGAATTTTGGCGGCATACCGGTTGTTTCGAAGCATTTTGTTCGAAAATATGATTTGATAAAAAAAGTTTGAATTGATTTTAATATTCTGTTTTTAATATATAAAATTAATTTATTTTTGATTTGTGTGCAAAATTTCCAAGCCGTCTGAAAAATATTTTTTGCAAAACGAATCATGAATTTCAAGCCGTTTATTTAACCGTTTATCATAAAAATGATTACGCATGTAATTTGTTTGGCATAATTACATTTGTTAAATTATGTTTATATTGGATAAGTTGAATTATGAAACGGCCGATGTTTGTAACGGTTTTTGCATCGTTTTTAATTGTTATGTCTTTGCTTTCGGTTGGGGTTATGACGCTAAGTCATAATTATTCCGATATGCAGGAGGTAATCCGTCACATGCCTCTGCTGTTGGGCATTCATATCGCAGGCGGCTGGGGAACGGTAATCAACATTGTCGCGGGTATTGCCATGCTTCGGGCGAAAAACTGGGGGCGTTGGCTTTATGTGTTGTGCGGTTCGGCCGGCATGGTTTTTAATGTAACGGCATCGCCCGATAAGCCGATGCTGCTTTACGGTATGGTGTTGTTTATCTGTATCGTGTATTTTTTGTTCCGTTCGCGGACACATTTTTATTTTCAAACTTCCGGTGGGATAGGTAATGCGTAGTTTTTTAAGTGTCATATTTTATTCCGGTGCGCTGTTTTGTTTTTATATGTTTGGTTTGACTTCGTTTATTTCGACACAAACTGTGGTGGATAAATGGTCGGCATTGTTGGCTTTTTCTGCCGTCGGTGCGGTTTTGTTTGTAGTGGCTTTGGCTTTGGGCCGGTTTAAGAATTGGCGTTTCCGTTCGGGGCTGTTGTTGCTGATTGCGTGTTTGGTGGTGTGCGGTGTTATTTTTGCTATTTTGATTGCGCCCGGTATCTCGATTATTGCCGGGGCGGGTAATGTGGTGTCGTTGAAAGATTTCGGCGATTACCGAACCGGCGGAGTGGTTCTTGCTCTGTATTTGGTTGTTGCTGCCGGGTTGGTGCTGTGGCACGCAAAAGTAACGAATTTGAAAATGAAAATTGATGCGTTGAAACAGAGGGTTCAGCGTTTGTAATCAGGTTGGAGTCAATAGTTGTTGCCTATATCGGTGCGTGCCGTGGCAACGCTGATTTTGATGTGAGGCTGTGAAGAGGCCGTCTGAAAAGTGTGTTTTCAGACGGCCTTTTTGATTATTGATTGTCAACCTTGTGCTTTATTCCGCAAACTTCGGTTGCCGTTTTCATTTTTCGATATTGGGATATACTGCCATTGTTTTATTTGCTATACGGCATGATTTTTTACAAGAGAAAACCGATGAAAACGATTTTAATAACCGGCTGTTCCAGCGGTATCGGCTACGATACCGCCAAACAGCTTCATCAGGCGGGGTGGCGGGTGTTTGCTTCTTGCCGGAACATGGATGATGTGGAACGCTTGCGCGCGGAAGGATTGATAGACGCCCTGCAATTGGATGTTGCCGACAGCAGCAGTATCCGCTCGGCTTTTGATGCGGTCATGCAGCAAACAGGCGGTGCGTTGGATGCCTTGTTTTGTAATGCGGGCTACGGGCAAGTGGGTGCGGTGGAAGATGTGCCGAGGCAAGCCTTGAGAGAACAGTTTGAAACCAATGTGTTTGGTGCGTGGGAATGTATTACGTTGGCGATGAAAGTGTTCCGTCGCCAAGGGCACGGAAGGATTTTGGTTAACAGCAGTATTTTGGGCTTTGCCGCTATGCCTTGGAGAGGGGCTTATAACAGCACTAAGTTTGCTTTGGAAGGCATGTGCGACACATTGCGTCATGAAACTCATGGCAGCGGGATTTTTGTGAGCTTGGTCGAACCGGGGCCGATTGCTACGCGTTTCCGTCAAAATGCTTTGAAAAAACTGCATGAACACATTGATATTGCATCCAGCGTGCATGCCGCTAACTATCGTTTTCAACTCAACCGCCTTGAGCAAGAGGGAGACGCGGCACCGTTTACAATGTCTTCTCCCGACTGTGCCAAAATATGTGTGCAGGCATTAACGGCAGAAAAGCCTAAAGCACGTTATCTGGTTACGTTTCCTACGGTGTTGTTTTGGTATTTGAAGCGCTTGTTGCCGACCGTGCTGCTCGACCGTTTGCAGCGGAGTGCAGTAGAGGGGCAGGGTAAATGAATACGCTTTATTTGGCTTCCGGCAGCCCGCGCCGTCGGGAAATATTAGAAAATTTGGGATACCGAGTTGCCCGTTTGCCGGCAGACATCGACGAAACACCTTATCCGCACGAATCGGCAGCGGTTTATGTGGCGCGAATGGCTTTTGAGAAAAATGCGGCGGCGGTAGCCCATTGGCAAGGGCAATATCCTTTTGTGCCTGAGTATCCGTTGTTGAGTGCGGATACCACTGTGGCTCTGCACAACCATATTTTGGGAAAGCCCGAATCGACTAACGATGCGTTTGCCATGCTGAAACGCCTTTCGGGAACAACGCATCAGGTGTTAACGGCAGTATGCGTGTATTGGCAAGGGCAAACCCATGCGTTGATGCAGCAGAGCGATGTTGTGTTCAAGCCTTTGGCTGATGAAGAAATCAGCGCTTATATCGCCGGCGGAGAGCCTATGGATAAAGCGGGTGCTTACGGTATTCAGGGATTGGGCGGAATATTTGTAGAGCGGTTGTCGGGCAGTTTCACGGGAGTGATGGGGTTGCCGGTTTTTGAAACGATAGCGCTGCTTCAATCATTGGGGCTGGCGGTGCCGCCTTTTCAGACGGCCTGAGACCTTTGCAAAGCCCCCATCTGCGTTGCATTTCTGCGTTGTGCGCTGCCCGCTCGTTTGCCTATCTGTATGATATGTCTGCATTCGCTGTGCTGCTACGCCTTGAACTGCATCCGCATCTTGGGGGCAAAGGTCTCGGTCTGATATGGCAAACATACGCTTTTTGATAATGCGCCTTAAGGGTAGTAACCTGCTCCTAAAATGCAGGGTTTATGCGCACCGGTAGCATGATAAGGATTGCTCGGAATGCGGTTAATCCAGCAGGCAGCCAACCAACCGAAGGCGGCAGCCTCCATCCATTGCGGATCTAAGTTGAGGGCGAGGCTGCTGTGCAAACGGATGTTTTGGGCAGAAAAGTGTTGTTTCAGGCTTTCCATTAACGATGAATTTTGTATGCCGCCGCCGCAAACGAAAATGTTGCGCACTTCGGGGGCGGCATACAGAACTGCGTCGGCAATGGTTTGCGCCGTGTATTCGAGTAGGGTTTTTAATACGTCGTGAGGGTTGAGGCCGTCTGAAAGTTGGGGCAGCAGCCATGATAAGGAAAACAGCTCGCGACCGGTGCTTTTAGGATAAGGCTGTGAAAAATAAGGATGGCTGAGCAAG
Organism: Neisseria sp. 74A18; assembly: GCF_001308005.1. Taxonomy (NCBI): domain Bacteria; kingdom Pseudomonadati; phylum Pseudomonadota; class Betaproteobacteria; order Neisseriales; family Neisseriaceae; genus Neisseria; species Neisseria sp. 74A18. The sequence continues at coordinate 14,857 of NZ_LGZA01000021.1, read as the reverse complement.
GTGGCCAGCAGTTCGGGCAGCACCTTGCCCTGCGATGCTTTGATACCGTTTTCGTCATAAGGTTGATGCCAGATGTGCTGAACCCACGCATCCATCAGCATATTGCCGGGGCCGGTGTCGAACCCGAAAGCAGGTTGGTGGGGCGGGAGCACGCTGATATTGGCGATACCGCCGATATTCAGCACTACGCGGGTTTCTGTATCGCTTCGGAATAAAGCTTGGTGGAAGGCAGGGACCAGCGGCGCACCTTGCCCGCCTGCCGCCAAGTCGCGGCTGCGGAAGTCGCCTACGGTTGTGATGCCGGTAAGCTCGGCCAGCAGGGGTAGATTGCCCAATTGGATGCTGTAACTCGACTCGGGAGCATGGCGCACGGTTTGGCCGTGGCAGCCGATGGCGGTAATCCGGTCGGCGTGCAGTTGGGTTTTGTCGAGCAGCTGATGCACGGTTTCGGCATATAGCCGACTTAACTCTTGTGCCAGCATCATGCTGTTATGCAGCTCGTTAAAGCCGGTATTTTGCAGTGCCAGCAAATCTTGTTTCAGACGGCCGGGATAAGGCGTGAACGCATGGGCTTCGGCTGCCAGCCAGCGGTTGCCGTTCATGCGTACCAGCACGGCATCGACACCGTCCATGCTGGTACCGGACATCAAACCGATATAGAGTTGGCTATCCATCGTAAATAAGGCCGTCTGAAAAAGCATTATTGTAACGTGATTTTGTTTGGCACGGACAATAGCTGCAGTTAGAAATACCCAATAGAGTATTTGCATGACGACGTGCGGCAATATCTTTATAATAGATGTAGTAAAAAGTATTCCGCTCGGCAGTTACCGTTTGAATGGGCGGGAATATTTACAACGGTTATTGTTCCGTTTTATTGTTAATGTAAACAGCGAGGTTCACAATCTATATGAACTCACCATCTATACAGAAAATCAATTTTGCATTTGCCGCCTTGCTGTTGGGCATGGTCGGCTATTTTATCTTTTGGGGGTTGGGTTATACCAACCAAAGCCATACCTCGCTGTTTCTGCTGGCTACTTTTTTCGGTGTGTTTATGGCGTTCAACATCGGCGGTAACGATGTTGCCAACTCTTTCGGCACCAGTGTGGGCGCCGGAACGCTGACTATTCCGCAAGCTTTGATTATTGCCGCGATTTTTGAAGTGAGCGGCGCCGTGATTGCCGGCGGGCAGGTAACCGACACCATCCGCAAAGGCATCATCGATCTGAACCAGATGCATTTGGAGCCGATGCAGTTTGTATACATCATGATGTCGGCTCTGCTGGCTGCCGCTTTGTGGCTGCTGTTTGCCACCAAGAAAGGTTTGCCGGTATCGACAACCCACGCGATTATCGGCGGCATCGTCGGCAGTGCGCTGTGTTTGGGTGTGATGAGCGGCGGCAGCAATGCGTTTGCATTGGTTCAATGGGACAACATTGCTGAAATCGCCATCTCTTGGGTGCTTTCTCCCGTTTTAGGCGGCTTGGTGTCTTTCATTCTGTTTTCACAAATAAAAAAACATGTGCTGGATTACAACTATGCAGCCGAAGAAAACTTAAAATCCATCAAGCAGGAAAAGAAAGCTTATAAAGCCCAGCACCGCCTGTATTTTGAAAGTTTGGATGAAGCCGCCAAAATCGAATGTGCCACGGCTATGGCGCGCGATGCGCAGATTTACGGCGAATCCGATTTAGATCCCAATGAGCTTGAGTCTTTATACTACAAAGGCTTATATGAAATAGATAACCGCAAAAACAGCATCGATGCTTATAAAGCCCTGCATTCGTGGGTGCCGATTATCGCTTCTTTGGGCGGCATGATGATTGCGGCGATGCTGATTTTCAAAGGTTTGAAGAATCTCGAATTGGGTATGAGCAATGTGGGTAGCTTTCTCACCATCTTTATGATTGGTGCGGCTATTTGGATGGCTACGTTTATCTATGCCAAAACGTTGAAGCGTAAAGATTTGGGCAAGTCAACTTTTCTGATATTCAGCTGGATGCAGGTGTTTACCGCCGCAGGGTTTGCATTTAGCCATGGTGCCAACGATATCGCCAACGCCATCGGCCCGTTTGCGGCTATTATGGATGTATTGCGTACCGGAGACATCGGAGCCCAAGCTCCCGTTCCCCCTGTGGCCATGTTGACTTTCGGTATCGCTTTGATTGTAGGTTTGTGGTTTATCGGTAAAGAAGTGATTCAAACCGTGGGAACCAGTTTGGCGGAAATGCACCCATCTTCCGGTTTTGCTGCCGAGCTGGCCGCCGCATCGGTTGTTATGCTTGCTTCGTTGATGGGCTTGCCGGTGTCGAGTACCCACATTTTGGTGGGTGCGGTGTTGGGCATCGGTTTGGTTAACCGCAATGCCAACTGGGCGTTGATGAAGCCGATCGGTTTGGCATGGATAATCACCCTTCCTGCGGCGGCGGTGTTATCGGTTGTCTGCTTCTTGGTGCTGCGCAGCGTATTCGGATAAGCAAACGATATTTCAGAAGGCCTCAGAGTATCGGCTCTTAAAGCCGTCTGAAAAAACTGTTTTGGAGCAATTTTATTAAGTTTGAATCAGATAAATATATGATTGCTGTAATGATTGAAAAACGGAGTCCGGTTTCAGACTCCGTTTTTTATTTGCTCGCAGGCTTACATAGAACCTGCGGCGGCTTCGTTCAAGCGGGTTTCAAAAGCGGTCAGATCAATACCGGCCTGTTTGGCCGCCGACACGGCTTCAGCTACCGGCATGCCTTCAGCCACTTGATGATAAGCCCAAAGCAAAGAGCAGCGCGTGCCGGTGCGGCAATAAGCTAATACGGGCTGTTGTGCTTCTGCCAATAAGTCTTGGAAACGGTCAACATCTTGCCGGTTAATAGACGGAGCAACCACCGGCTGATGAACAACATGCCGGATGCCTGCTGCTTCGCACCATTGTTTGATTTGTTGGAAAGCGGGTTGGCCGTCTTCTTCACCGTCGGGGCGGTTGCAGATAATGCTTTGAATGCCGAGGTCGGCGGCGTTCTGAATATCTGTTTGGGTTAACTGCGGAGAAACATACAGCCGGTTTGCGAGTTGTCGGATTGCCATGTCGTGCCTTTCTGAGGTTGGTTTCAGGTTGTGGGGTGAGGCCGTCTGAAAATATATGGATGGACTCCGGGCGTTGCTGAATATCGGGCGCAAGGCTTCATGATTTCAGCCATTGGTCGAACAGCACGAGGTCTGCTATATGCAGAAACGCGGTATCCGCCTTAATGTTTTGTACGGTGAGCAGCGTTTCGCGCAATACGCCCTGCCTAAAGTAATGTATCTGTATTTGTTCGCCGGCCTGAAATTGAGACCATTGTTTTTCAAAAGCGGTGCAGGCGAAACCGTTTAATGCAATGATTTTGTCTTGAGGGCAAAGAGCTGCCTGTTCCGCACTGCCGCCGTTGAATACATGGGTAAGGGTAATGCCGTCTGAAACTTGCTTGAAGCGTGCGCCGAAATCGGTAGCCGGCTCGTCTGCACGGGGCGCATCTTTAAGTAAGCCGCCGCCGTGGCTGCGTGGCGCTGCACGCCAATTTAATGATATGCCGGCATATTTCAGGCAGGCTTCCAAGGGCAAGTCTTGAGTTGAATATAAGGCCGTCTGAAAAAAAGCTTGCAGATCAATGCCGGTAATCTCTTGGCAATACACTTGCCATTGTTGTTCGGGAATGCCTTTGCCGTGTTCGAGCCAGTTGCGGTACAAGTGCTGCATAACGGTGTCCAGACTTTGGGTGCCGCCGCTCTTTTGGCGGATCAACAAATCCAAACACAGTGCGGCCAAAGCTCCTTTCTGATAATAGCTAACGATGGCGTTAGGGCTGTTTTCATCCTGCTTGTAAAATTTGTTCCATGCGGTAAAGCTGGATTGGGCCAAAGTTTGTTTCAGACGGCCTTTGTGCAGTTGAACACGCGTTATGCCTGCCGCCAGCAATTTCAGATAAGTTTCCGAGTCGATCACGCCGCTGCGCAGCAGAAACCAATCATCGTAATAAGAAGTAATGCCTTCGAACGCCCAAAGCTGCTCGGTGTAGTTTTCGTGATCCAAACGGTAAGGTGCAAATACTTCGGGCTTAATGGATTTGACATTCCAAGCATGGAAATATTCATGGCTGAACAACCCCAGCAGTTGCACATAACTTTCGCAAGGTTTCTCCATGTTCAAAGAAGGAAGGCTGTGCCTGTCGGCAAACAAAGCCGTGCTGCTGGTATGCTCCAGCCCGCCGTAAAGATCGTCGCCCACATGAAGCAGGAACAGATATTCTTCAAACGGAGCAGGGGAGGGGAACATGTTAAGTTGGGCGGTACAGATCTTACGAACGTCATCGACCAGTCTTTCACGGTCGAAATCACGGTAAACCCCGCTCAAAACAATACGGTGCGCAATGCCGCAGGCGTCAAACGAAAGCGTTTCAAAACAACCCAATTCAACAGGATGGTCGATCAGCCGGGCATAAGAGGCCGTCTGAAAAGTGTGATGACCAATTTTCGGAAGCGAGGTCGCGATATCCCACGAATCAGGAAGATCTTTAAAAATAATTTGATGGGGCAGGTGTTCATACCCGGAAACATTCAGCAGCAAGCACGCACCGTCGAAAAAACCGCGGTCTTGGTTAAGGAACGAACTGCGAACCGATAAATCATAACCATATACGGTGTAGTAGATTTCCCACTTGCCGCTCACAGATTCTGTTTGCCAACAGTTTTTAGACAATTGGCGCAGAGATTGGGGCGTTCCGTTGCAAACAGCTTTGATGCTGACGATGTGACGGGAGAAATCACGGATAAGATAGCTGCCCGGAACCCAGTTTGGGAGTTTGATTTGTAAAGGATTGTTATTTTTTTGCGCGAAGCTGAGGCAAATCTGCCATTCGTGCGACAAAGTTTGCGGGCGTATAGTATATAGGAGCATGAGACTGCCTTAGATTGTTAAGTTTTGTTTTTCTTAATTGAAAGTGTTTGACCTGAATCAAGAAAGATGATGTAGGTAATCTATAATCTAACAAAATATGATGGAACGCAACCGGCATTTACAGGCACAAAACCGGTATTCTGCCGATTAAACTTGGTGTCGTACAGGTTTTGATTTAGAATGTGAAAGTTAAACCGCATTTGAGTATGAATGATAAATACGGGCGGTGTTAAATTAAGAAAAATCGGGTGTATCTTGCGTGTGTATGAGCAAGCCGGAGCAAACCGATAAGTGTTAAATGCCATGTTTAATGGAGACCCTTATGGAAACGCAAACTTATAACTACAAGGTGGTGCGCCAATTTGCCATCATGACTGTAGTTTGGGGCATTGTGGGTATGTTGGTCGGCGTTATCGCAGCCGCCCAGCTGTTTGCTCCTGTGCTGAATCTCTCTGATATCGGATCGTGGTTCCACTTCGGCCGTATCCGTCCGCTGCATACCAATGCCGTTATTTTCGCTTTCGGCGGCTGCGGTTTGTTTGCCACATCTTATTACGTTGTCCAACGTACTTGTAACGTGCGCTTGTTCGGCGGCAAATTCCTGCCTGCCTTTACCTTTTGGGGTTGGCAGCTGGTTATCGTGCTGGCGGCAATCACGTTGCCTTTAGGCTATACCCAAGGCAAAGAATATGCCGAGTTGGAGTGGCCTATCGATATCCTGATCGCCTTGGTGTGGGTTGCCTATGGCATTGTGTTCTTCGGAACCATCGCCACCCGAAAAATCAAGCACATCTATGTTGCAAACTGGTTCTACGGTGCATTCATTCTTGCTGTGGCGTTGCTGCACATCGTAAACAACCTCAGCATTCCTTCGGGCATGATGAAGTCTTACCCGATTTATTCAGGTGCGATTGATGCCATGGTTCAATGGTGGTACGGTCACAACGCGGTAGGCTTTTTCTTAACGGCAGCCTTCTTGGGCATGATGTATTACTTCGTTCCCAAACAAGCAGGCCGCCCGGTTTATTCTTACCGTTTGTCTGTGGTTCACTTCTGGGCCCTGATTTTTACCTATATGTGGGCAGGCCCTCACCATCTGCACTATACTGCATTGCCCGACTGGACCCAATCTTTGGGTATGGTTCTGTCGTTGATTCTTTTTGCGCCTTCTTGGGGCGGTATGATCAACGGTATCATGACACTTTCAGGTGCATGGCATAAACTGCGCACCGATCCTATCTTGAAGTTTTTGGTTGTTTCTCTGTCTTTCTACGGTATGTCTACCTTTGAAGGGCCGATGATGTCTATCAAAACAGTGAACGCCTTGAGCCACTATACCGATTGGACCGTAGGTCACGTACATTCGGGTGCTTTAGGCTGGGTGGGCTTTGTTACTATTGGTGCAATTTACTACCTGATCCCTCGTTTGTTCGGCCGTAAAGAAATGCATAGCATTAAACTGATTGAGGCGCATTTCTGGATTGCTACCGTCGGCGTGGTTCTGTATATCTCTTCAATGTGGATTTCAGGCGTGATGCAAGGCCTGATGTGGGGCGCATTGAACGACGATGGTACCTTAACTTACTCTTTTGTTGAGTCTGTAAAACGCAGTATGCCTTTCTATATGATCCGTTTTGCCGGTGGTGTGCTGTATCTTAGCGGCATGCTGATCATGGCATACAACGTTTACCGTACCGTTCTCGGCGGCAAAGCGGTTGATGCTGAAATTCCTGCCGTTTCACAAGCGCAACACCACTAAAATAATACAAGAAAGACAGGCTACCAAAATGAAATTGCAACAATTAGTCGAAGAAAAAGTCGGAGTATTGATTGTATTCACTTTCTTGGTTATCAGCTTCGGACTTTTAATCGAAATTGTACCGTTGTTTTTTACCAAGTCGGTTACCGAACCGATTAAGGGTGTAAAACCATACTCTGCGCTACAAGTGGCAGGACGTGATATCTATGTACGTGAAGGGTGTTATAACTGCCACTCTCAAATGATTCGTCCGTTCCGTGCTGAAACCGAACGTTATGGCCATTATTCCGTGGGTGGAGAATCGGTTTATGACCGTCCGTTCCAATGGGGTTCAAAACGTACCGGCCCTGATTTGGCCCGTGTAGGCGGTCGTTATTCAGATGAATGGCACCGTATCCACTTGCTGAATCCCCGTGATGTTGTGCCGGAATCTAACATGCCTGCATTCCCTTGGCTGGCTCGTAATAAAGTTAATGTGGAAGCAACTGTTAGCAATATGAAAGCACTGCGTGCAGTCGGAACACCTTACAGTGATGAAGAAATTGAAAAAGCCCCTCAAGAATTAGAAAACAAATCAGAGCTTGATGCGGTGATTGCCTATCTGCAAGGATTAGGCTTGGCACTGAAAAATGTAAGGTAACATCATGGATATCAACTGGGTTCGCTCGCTTTTTACGGTGTGGGTATTTATTAGTTTCGTATTGGTTCTTTATATTGTATTGAGCAAGCGTAACAAACGTAATTACGATGATGCTGCCAACAGCATTATGGAAGATAACGATACCCCTGATAACGATAAAAGCGGGCATTAACCCAGTTACCCCGTGACAACGGAGCAAATAATGAACACAACTTCCCAATTTACCAGTAATTTCTGGAATATTTATATTGCCGTTATCGTTTTACTCAGCTTTATCGGTTTGGCTTGGCTTTTACTTTCGCAGAATAAAGTTAAAGCTCCTCCAAAAGGCGAAGATGTTAAAACCATGGGTCATTCGTGGGACGGCATTGAAGAATATAACAATCCTCTTCCGCGCTGGTGGTTTTGGCTTTATGTAGGCACTTGGGTTTTCGGAGCGGTATACTTATTTCTATATCCCGGCTTGGGTGATTACAAAGGCTATTTGAATTGGACAAGCCAAAACCAGTATGAAAAAGAAGTTAAAAAAGCCGATGAGCAATATGGCAAGCTGTATGCTAAGTTCGCCAATATGCCTGTTGAAGACGTGGCCAAAGATCCCCAAGCCCAACGCATCGGCAAAAATCTTTTTGATACTTACTGTATTCAGTGTCACGGTTCAGATGCAAAAGGTTCCAAAGGTTTTCCCAACTTGACGGATCACGATTGGTTGTGGGGTGGAGAACCTGAGCAAATCAAAGAAACCCTTAAGAAAGGCCGCGTAGGTATTATGGCTGCTTGGGGTCCTGCTTTGGGTGAGGAGCGGGTTAAAGATGTTGCAAACTATGTAATGTCTTTATCTAAGGGCAAAGATCAATATGATGAAGCCCGTGCCGAACGAGGTAAAGCATTGTTTAACGGTGCGCCCGCCAACTGTTTTACTTGTCATGGCGATAAAGGTCAAGGTGTGCAAGGTTTGGGCCCAAATCTAACTGACAATGTATGGTTGTGGGGCGGAACCCAAAAGGCAATTATCGAAACCATTACCAACGGTCGCCATAACCAAATGCCGGCATGGGATAACTTTTTGGATAAAGATAAGCTGCATATTATGACTGCTTATGTTTGGGGATTATCTAACAAAGGCGGAAAACCGGCTTCAGATAAAAAAGCAGAAGCCAAAGCTGTGCAACCGGTAGAAGCATCTGCCCCTAATATTTCTGCTCAAGCAGTTCCGGCAGAGGATAAGGCCGAGGTTATTTATGATACTCAGGCAGGACAAGCCGTTGCTACTTTCTATTTTGCTACCGGAAAAAGCGATATTGCAGCCAATGCAGATAAAGTGCTGCCGGACTTAATTAAAGCAGGTAAAGAAGGCAAAAAACTGGTTGTGAGTGGCTATACCGATAGTACCGGCAATGCGGCAGCTAATGCCGAGTTATCTAAAAAGCGTGCTCAGGCAGTAGAAGCGTTTTTGAAAGCTCAAGGCGTAGATGTAAAAAATATCGAGTTGAGAAAACCTGAAAATATTACAGCCGCCAAAGGTAATGATGCTTCGGGTCGTCGAGTAGATGTCAAAGTCGAATAAAAATAGGTAATGCTTATCAATAAAAATGCTCCCGCTCTTAAGGTCGGGGGCAATTTTGCATCAGCGATTTATTTAAACAGCTTTTTCTGTATATAGAGAGATGCCTGTTAAACTGCTCATATTCTTTATATAGTTCTCGACTTTTTCAGGAAATACGATATCTTTCACAATAGTGAGATTTCTCAATATAGGAAATACATGAATATCTTCCATGCTTATTTCCTTATTCAAAGCTTGTTCAGACTGAATTAAATCTACCAATGTAACTAAATCTTGATGAATCTGCTGCAAATATTCATTTGTTTTTTCTAAGTTGTTTTGAAAACTGCCTATATTTTGTTCTTTTTTATGCACAAAATAATCTATGGCTTTTTGAGTGGAAAATTCAGGCAAGTCGATCAAAACAGTACGTGGCTGGATTAATTTGGATGAGTATGAGTTAACTTTATCTAACCAAGTTTGTATTTCTGTTCTGATTTCCTCTTTCAGACGGCCTTCATTTGATAGCCCGTCGATATATCGGACAATATCTAAACTTTCACCCATATATGAGCCATCTTGTTTTTGCAAAATAGGCACCTGTTTTGCACCAATCATTCCAATTGGCGTGTCCTCGTCATCGTTCTGTAATATGATTTGTTCGGCATCTATTCCCTTAATGCCTAAAATCATACGCGCACGAACGCAAAAAGGGCAGTGATCATAAATATAGAGTTTCATAACCTGATTCCTTTGTTGATAAATGTATCAACATTATAGCTAATGCCGATACAAGCTCCAGCATTTGTGTGTTGAATGAGTTTGGGGTTAGTTGCAATGGTGGTTACGATTAATATGCATTTATAGTGTTTTCTCTCTCGATTTTCCCTATCAACGGTTATTGAAAATTTTAGAGAAATATTATGTTGAGATGATTTCTCCCAACATTCCTTCGTACACTGCCTAAACTTGTAAAAGCGTGCAAACACCAATATAATTCACATCTTTACAGGCATGTAGCTCAGTTGGTTAGAGCATCACCTTGACATGGTGGGGGTCGTTGGTTCGAATCCAATCATGCCTACCATTTTGCATAACAACAAGCTTATGTTTGTTGTTTATTATTTTATCAGGCCGTCTGAAAAGGCCTTTTGTCGGTTTTGGAGTATCTTGATGATCAATATTACTTTGCCGGACGGTTCTGTCCGTCAGTTCGAACAACCCGTCAGTGTGGCCGAAGTGGCTGCGTCAATAGGAGCGGGTTTGGCAAAAGCTACCGTGGCAGGCAAAGTAAACGGGATACTGGTGGATGCATCCGATAAAATAACTTCAGATGCACATGTGCAAATTATCACCCCTAAAGATGAAGAGGGATTGGAAATCATCCGCCATTCTTGCGCACATCTGGTTGGTCACGCAGTTAAACAACTGTATCCTGATGCTAAGATGGTAATCGGTCCGGTAATTGAAGACGGTTTCTATTATGACATAGCAACAGACAAGCCGTTTACGCCGGAAGATATGGCCAAAATCGAAACGCGCATGAAGGAGCTGATTGCTCAAGATTATGATGTGATAAAGGTAATGGCGCCTCGGGCAGAAACCATTAAAACTTTTGAAGCGCGCGGAGAGGATTATAAGTTGCGGCTGATTGACGACATGCCTGAAGTCGATGCTATGGGTTTGTATTATCATCAAGAATATGTAGATATGTGCCGTGGCCCGCATGTGCCGAATACCCGCTTCTTAAAGAATGTCAAATTAACCAAATTGGCGGGAGCTTACTGGCGCGGCGACAGCAACAATGAAATGTTGCAACGTATTTATGGTACTGCGTGGGCCACTAAAGAAGACTTAAAAGCCTACATTATCCGAATGGAAGAGGCCGAAAAGCGCGATCACCGTAAATTAGGCAAGCAACTTGATTTGTTCCATCTTCAAGATGAAGCGCCGGGCATGGTGTTTTGGCATCCCCGTGGCTGGACTTTATGGCAAATCATCGAACAGCATATGCGTCGCGAGTTAGATGAAGCAGGCTATCGCGAAGTAAAAACCCCGCAAATTATGGACAAATCATTTTGGGAAAAGTCCGGACATTGGGAAAACTATAAAGACAACATGTTTTTGACCGCATCGGAAAAACGCGAGTATGCAGTCAAACCAATGAACTGTCCCGGCCATGTGCAGATTTTTAATCACGGCTTACGGTCGTATCGTGACCTGCCGATGAGATTGGCTGAATTCGGGTCTTGTCATCGAAATGAACCTTCGGGGGCGTTACATGGTCTGATGCGGGTGCGTGGATTTGTTCAAGATGATGCTCATATTTTCTGTACTGAAGAGCAAATTACCCAAGAAGCCAAAGCGTTTAACGAATTGGTTATGAAAGTTTATAAACAATTCGGTTTCGATAACGTTAGCGTTAAATTATCCCTTCGACCGGAAAAGCGGGCAGGTTCTGACGATATTTGGGACAAGGCAGAGCAAGGTTTGCGGGATGCTTTGATGGCTTGCGGTATAGAATGGGAAGAATTGCCGGGCGAGGGTGCATTCTACGGCCCTAAAGTGGAATATCACATTAAAGATGCTATCGGTCGTTCTTGGCAGTGCGGCACTATTCAATTGGATTTTGTATTGCCGGAACGTTTAGGTGCAGAATATGTAACCGAAGACAATGGCCGTGCCAGACCGGTAATGCTGCATCGCGCCATTTTAGGATCGATGGAGCGCTTTATCGGCATTTTGATCGAGAACCATGCAGGATCCTTCCCTTTATGGTTGGCGCCGGTTCAAATGGTGGTAATGAACATCACAGAAAAACAAGCCGATTATTGTCGTGAAGTGGTAGAAAAATTGCGTGAAGCCGGATTCCGTGCAGAGCTTGATTTGCGTAATGAAAAAATCGGTTACAAAATCCGCGACAATAGTCAATACCGCTATCCTTATCAAATCGTAGTCGGAGAGAATGAAAAAGAAAACGGTAAAGTCGCAGTACGCCGTAAGGCCGAAGATCTCGGCAGTATGCAGATTGAAGAGTTTGTAGCACGTTTACAGGAAGAGCTGGAAGCAGAATTTTAAATCGCTGTTTTAGGATAATATAATATTGAACATACAATGGTTTTCAACATTAAATTATGAACAGAGTAATATTCGGTAGTGCCGTTTGAAAACCACAAAATTTTGAAATCATCATGTGTTATTTTAGTTAAAACAACACATTTCTGAATCAACCTTTTAATAGGAGAAGTATCATCGCACAAGAACGCGAAGCACGAATTAATGGCGAAATTACCGCTAAAGAAGTGCGCTTAATCAGTGGCTCAGGCGAGCAGCTTGGTGTGGTTTCTTTGAAAGAAGCCTTATCTATGGCGGAGGAACAGGACGTGGATTTGGTAGAAATTTCACCAACCGCAAAGCCTCCTGTATGTAAGCTTATGGATTTTGGTAAATATAAATACCAACAAGCCAAAAAGCGCGATGAAGCCAAGAAAAACCAAAAGCAGGTGCAAATTAAAGAAATCAAATTCCGACCGGGTACCGATGAAGGAGACTACCAAATCAAGATGCGCAATATCAACCGCTTCTTGGCAGATGGTGATAAGGTAAAAGTTACCTTGCGTTTCCGTGGTCGCGAAATGGCTCACCAACAATTGGGGGCACAGCTGCTGGAGCGGGTAAAAGAAGAATTGGCGGAAGTCGGAACCGTTGAGCAGTTTCCGAAAATGGAAGGGCGTCAAATGGTTATGATGATTGCGCCTAAAAAGAAATAAAGCTATAATTTAAAGCTTGCTCCCGTTGTCGCACGGGGTAAGATTATTGATTTTTGCGGCAAAAACCGTGGTATCTGGGTCTCAAGTTTTTAAAATACAGTTTTAAAACCCCTTATGCCTTATCTAATAAATAATATGGAGTAGTTTTCCCATGCCTAAAATGAAAACCAAATCGGGCGCTAAAAAACGCTTTAAAGTACTGGGTAACGGCGGAGTGAAGCGCGCTCATGCGTTTAAGCGTCACATTCTGACCAAAAAAACCACTAAAAACAAACGTCAATTGCGTGGTACCTCTATGGTAAATGAGCGCGATTTGGCTTCTGTTGCTAAAATGTTACCCTACGCTTAAGGAGTTTGAAATATGCCACGCGTAAAACGCGGTGTTACCGCACGTGCCCGTCACAAAAAAGTAATAGCATTAGCCAAAGGCTATCGTGGTCGTCGTAAAAACGTCTATCGTGTTGCCAAACAGGCAGTAATGAAAGCCGGTCAATACGCTTATCGTGACCGTCGTCAACGCAAACGTCAATTCCGCCAACTGTGGATTGTTCGTATTAATGCCGGTGCCCGCGAAAACGGTTTGTCTTACAGCAAATTCATGAATGGCTTGAAACGTGCTGCTATTGAGATTGACCGTAAAGTATTAGCAGATTTGGCTGTATTCGATAAAGCAGCTTTTGCAGGTTTGGTAGAAAAAGCCAAAGCAGCTTTAGCTTAATATTTGCTTGCTAAAATTTAAAAAAGGAAACTTCGGTTTCCTTTTTTTATTTTGTTTTTCTGCCTTTATGTTGAACAAAAATCGATCCGGGAACTTTTCTTATCGCAGAGTCATCATCAGTATATCTATATAGCAAATAAATTTACTCCGCTAAATAGGTTGATACATCTTGGCTTGGGTGGAATGTATTTATACGAACCATAAAATTGATTTTGAGCTGCGCGTATTCATGCTGTAACAATAAATTTATATGCAATATGGCATCAGCTTAATTTTTATTGCGGCAATCCTGCGCCTTGGCCCAAGTAGAACGATTGTATAAGCCGCTAAAGCGGTAATGGAATCAGTTCCGTGCGACGTATACTGTGAGCGGCTTATTGCTTTGTATTAAAAATTAAGTTGATTGCCTAATAATAGCTGGTGTTGGATAGAAAGGGTTTAAGTTGAATAATCGCTATCAGCATATGTGTGTAACATATGATGAAAAATATAAAGCAGACTGGGTTGAAATGGCTGCAAAGCCTTTGCCGTGTTTTACGTCAACATTATTAAAAAGTTTGCTGGCATATTTTGACGATGTGCGCGCAGAAATGAAACGGAACGGAGATAAATACCGATATATTGTAGGAACTTCTGCTATAACAGGAGTGTATAACCTTGGCGGAGATTTACAGCTGTTTTCTCAGGCAATTAGAAATAGAGATCGTGATACATTAATGGCTTATGCAACAGATTGTATTGACGTTCTTTATGCAGTTATGACTCATTTGGGGTGTGAAGAGTTAACTACGATTAATTGTGTTGCGGGCGACGCCTTGGGCGGCGGTTTTGAGGGTGCTTTGGCGGGTAATGTTTTGGTGGCAGAAAAAGGTTCCCGTATGGGTCTGCCGGAAGTGATGTTTAACCTTTTCCCGGGTATGGGGGCGTATTCGATGTTGTTGCGCAAAGTCGGAGCGGGGATGGCTGAAGAAATTATTATGAGCGGTAAAATCTATACTGCCGAGCAGCTTTTTGAAATGGGAGTGGTAGATATTTTGACCGAAAAAGGTTGCGGACGTGATGCAGTGTTGCAGTATATGGAAAAAGTTGAGAAGACGCCCAACAGTTATCGGGCTATGCGAAAAGTGAAAGATTATTGTAATCCTGTTTCGTATAAAGAGCTGATAGATATTACAACGATTTGGGTAGATGCTGCGTTGAAATTGACTGAGCGTGATTTGCACGTGATGTCACATTTGTTGCATCGACAAGCCAATAAGTTTGTTAAGGTTAAAAATTAAGGGGCTGAAGTAGATTAGCCCTAAACACCACACCAAAGCCGCAAAGTTTTTAACTGCTGCTTTGGTGTCCCGAAGTTAAAACGAAATTCACATTCTTTCAAGAACAGAGGAAAAGATTTTCGGTCGATTCCGTTGTATTTGCGCAAGACACGTTTCGCCTGATTCCAAAAATTCTCAATGCCGTTGATATGGTTGTGTCGGTCGGCAAACTTTT
>NZ_LGZA01000020.1:0-48609 GCF_001308005.1 Neisseria sp. 74A18 | reverse complement strand
TGTATAAGAGACATATATATAAGTTATTTTAAATTGCTTTGTTAAAAAAGTCATTACTTTCAAAATCTGAAAGCAAATACCAATATACTTACTAATGGTTTATTTAAAGCCTATTAAACTATTGCTGTCATGCCTGCTGAAACATGTGCAACTGCAATGTGGTAGTTTTTTATTCCCTCAAAAAATTCAAATGGTCAAATATTCTTTCTTCCTACCGTCAGCATTAGAGAAGTTGGCATGTTTACTGCGCTTTATGCCGTCTGCTCCCCAGCTGCCCCATTGTTTGAAGAAAAAAGCGGTTCCGGCAACCTTGCATTGCCGTCGGATGTTATCCACCCAAACAGGCTGCATCCGTCTTGCTTTGGAGCCGGATTCCCCGCCGACGATAACCCACTCGATGTTTGTAAGGTTTAAAGGCCCCAAATCTTCCAACAGCGGTTCGCAGGAAATAAAGCGGACGGTTGCCGGAATATTCCTAAGCAGTTCGATCCGGGGCAGGCCGTAACGCCTGTCTTCTACCGATACGCCTAGCCATACATTTTCAGGAACGGTTCGCGTAGCGAAGTATTCCGCCATTCTTTCCGCCCGCTTGGTCAGCACCTGATAAGTGTGTTGCGGTGTCTGCCGGACGGTTTCAAAAATACGGTCGATGTAAGAAAACGGTACGTTTTCGTGAAACGTGTCGGACATGGAGTTCACAAAATAAACCGCCGGCTTTTTTCTGTCGGCGGGTTCTTTCAGACGGCCTTCCATCAGGGTAAGGACAAAACCGTTTTCATAACCGGGCGTGTTCATGGACTGTAAACGCTTCGCCATTGATTCGGCGTAACAGTTTTTGCATCCGGGCGATACTTTGGTACAGCCGGTTATGGGATTCCATGTACGCTCCGTCCATTCGATATTGCTGTCAGCCATATAAACCTCTTTAAGTACGAGTGTCCGAGACAGATTGGCCGTGATAGGCGGCTTATCTATATCGGCGGTAATTAAAACGGGATTTCTTGACAATCTTGCTCAGAACCGCTTTCAAAGCACGGAAAATCCGCACCACTCGGTTCATCCTTACAGCCGTTGTCCAAATCACTCTCGCAATTCACTTGCTGATAATCGGACGGGAAAAGGCCGTCGGCATCAAAACAGGCCGTCTGAAAACAGCCGTACCGATGCCAAAAATCCCAAAACCAATATTCCTTTTCCCCCGCATCATTGATGAAGTAGAGACGCGCGCCCAAATGTTCATGGGCGCAAAAATCCCGTAAAGCGGAATCAAGGTCTTCGTATTCGTGAAGGGCGCAACCGGATTCAATGTAAAAAGCCATATCAAACCTCCAGAAAAATATTGCCGCCCGTATGTGTCACAATGCCCATCCGATTGCCATTTGTGCCGTCCGTTCTTGATGCAATTCGGCAAAAGCGGGATTCAGTTCGATACCTATCCACTTTCGCCCCAAACGGTTGGCCGTTTCCGCTACGGTACCGCTCCCCGAAAACGGGTCCAGCACCCAATCGCCCGGACGGGAACCGGCCAAAATACACGGCTCAACCAGCTTCGGCGGGAAAGCCGCCAAATGGTCGTGCCGGGCGGCGACGGTGGATACCGGCCATACGCTGCGTTTGTTACGCAGCGGCCGTGCAGGCGTATGCTCACGGTTACTGCGGTGTTGGGTCGCACGCTGGCCGGGATTCGGCGTTGCCGTATATTTGCCTTTCGTCCGGCGGAAATCATTTTGTCGGTTTGCACCGGGGCGTCCGTAACTGTCCGATGGCTCCCGGATCGCTTCATGATCGAAGTAGTAACGATTGTTTTTGGATAACAAGAAGAGATATTCGTGTGAGCGGACGCAGCGGTCGGTAACGGATTCGGGCATCGGGTTGGTTTTATGCCAAATGATGTCTTGGCGCAGATACCAGCCGTCTGCCTGCAAAGCGAGGGCGACACGCCACGGAATGCCGATCAGGTCTTTGGCTTTGAGGCCGTCTGACAGCGGTGTGCTTTTCAGACGGCCTGTCAGTTGGGCGTTTGTCTGAAACGAATCTTGATATCCGCTAAACGGGCTGCCGTCGGCATTACGGCCTTTGCCGCTGCCTGCATAACTGTCGCCGAGGTTGAGCCATAAGGTTCCGTCATCGGCCAATACATCGCGCACCATGCGGAACACTTCCACCAAGTTGCCGACATACTCGTTTACCGTCGGCTCCAAGCCGATTTGTCCGTCACAACCGTAATCACGCAGGCCGTAATAAGGTGGAGATGTGATACAGGTTTGAACTTTCACGCCTTGTCGGGTCAGCCGGGGCAGCACTAGGCGGCAGTCGCCGGTAAACAGGCGGCCGTTGTCAGATTGGGTGTAAGCTGTCATTAAGTAGACCTTTCATACCAAAAACCGTCTGAAAAACAAAAGATGTTTCCGAGTAGGAAACATCTCTCTAAAAAACGCTAATGTGCAAATTACCGTGATATGTCTTTATCTTGGTTTTTGTTATCGTATTTTTGGGATTGCTGTTGCTGCTTATAGTGTGCAGGCTGAATACCTTTAACGGTGTCGTACTGGTTTTGCGCTTTGGTATCAAACGATTGCCCGGCCACTTCTTTGGCCAGTTTGCTGATGATCCGCGCTTCGCTTTTATGCCCCATCTTGTAAAGCTCTTTGGCTATCAGACCGTATTGTTCCAGGATAATGCCGCGCGTCTGCATGGTTTCTTTTAGATACGGATGCTTGGGGCGGTCATTGTTTTTCAAGGCTTCTATCAATTCGACGGCCTGTTGTCTTGCCACATTGGACAACACACCACGCTGCCGCATGGCACGCAGCAGGCTGTTTTCCGGTTTTTGGACTTTTCCCCGGTGTATGCGCTTGGTGGCCGCGCACATCACTCCTTCTTCGCGTAACTTTTCGGCAAAACGGACACGCCACTCGAACAAATCGGCTTTGCGAGGATTGAGCCGCTGCCCGAACTCGTCGCGTATCAACACGCATAAATGGACGTGGGGGTGTTTCGGTTCGTCGGGATCGTGGCTGTCGTGGTGCAGCCCGAACACATATTGATGCCCGGCAAATTGTTCGGCGGCGAAGTTGCGGGCGGCATTCAACACCGCGTCCGGCGGCGTGCCTTCGGGCATGGATAGCACAATATTAAGTGCTTCCTTATGCTTGCTTTCTTCGGGAATGCCGAGCTTCCGCCAGTCGTCTGCAAAATCCATGACCGCGCTTTTGCCGATCAGCTTTTCGCCGGATTGCGTTTCCAGCGGCACTTCGCCGTTTCTCGAAACATAATCCAAATGGTTACGAACACCTTTCATACCTTTGGAGTTGTTACTGAGCCGCTTCGGGATTTTAACCATTACTTCGGGATGTTTGAGGGCGGCGGCGCGCAAGTTGGCCAAACCGCTGCCGGGCTTCAACGGCTTGGCGGGATTGCGCTTTCCGTTGCCGAAATACAGCCCGCCGTCTTTTTTGGCTTTAATCGCCCGGGTTTTATACCCCAAGAACCAATCGTCTATTTTACGGTGCAATGTCATCATCACTCCTTTCCGGCTACTCCCGCTTCCTGCGGCGGTTGGTTTGCAGCACATGGTTTACCTTGCCGACGTGGGCATCAATGAACTTTTTCAGTTCGGCAATCTGTTGGCTGCTCAAAGATACGTTTTCGCCCGCATTCAGGCGGCGGGCGATTTGGTTGAGATTGCGGCCTATCATGACCAACTGGTAGTTAGACTGCGACAGCACGTCGGCTTCAAATGCCGACAAAATCGGATGATGCGAGATATGGGATTGGATAATATCTCTGACGACATCATTGATGGAGCCGCGACGTGTATCCGCTGCCGCTTCAAGATAGGCGCGGTCTTTATCCGGTAGGCGCAGGGTGATGCGCTTTTTACATTTGGGCGGCGGCAGTTGTACCGGATCGGGTTCGGCGGCGGCTTCCAACTCCGCCTGCAACAGTTTTTTGGCCAATAAAGATACACTGGCTTTCCCGAAACGTTTAAAGGCCACTTCGCGAAGAGATTGTAATTCGTGTTCTTTTAGACCAAACACCCTGACAGGTATTGATTTCGCTTGGTTAGCTGTTTCATTCATAAATCATACATCCCGAAAAAGCCTGCATCGCGTATAGATGCAGGCTAATCTACAAACGCTATTCAGAATCACCGCTCAATACCGGTTTCAGGTTGCCGCTCCGCCGTGGTCTCATATTTCTTGGCGGTATCCTGCACATGCGACCGGTAGAAATTAATCCTTGCCTGCATCTGAATATCGACAGGCAGGCCGAATATGGTTTTTTCCAACGCATGTTCCAAAACGGTGCGGTGCTGTTTGTCTGCCGTTGACAACGTGGCCGTCTGCATCAGGTATTGGTGTTTGAGTACATTCAAGCTGCCTTGCGGACTTTGCTCCGACACGCCATTGGAAAAGGCCGTCTGAACGGTTTCAGACGGCCTCATTGAGCTACTTAAACTTTTTTCAGATGGCTCTGTAAAGAGACCGTCTGAAACATTGTCCGGCGAAGCAGATTGCCATGCTTTATCGGCAACGGTATCTTGAGCGGGGTTTTCCATACTGTTTGTTTTCAGCGTTTTTTCGCGTTCCTGCTTATGCAGGGCACGGATATGATTATAGGTATCGCGGAATTTGGCGTATTGTTCCCCTTTAACGCCTTGCAAATGACTGTAACCGAACTCCTGTTTGTCTTCGTGCCACACAATACGGGCTTTTTCCACTCCCGGCACGAAAAAGCGGTTGGGATACTTGCGCCATTGCGTAATTTCTCCCGCTTCCAACATAGGCTTTAAAAATTCGGGAATCGGGGTGCGTGCGACATAATCAATTTTCCGCTGCTCCCGCTCAATGGCCGCCTCTGTTTTTTCGATGCTTTTTTGAAGAGTGCGCAAACTCTCGTTCTGTCGTTCCCAACGGTTCATGGTCGCTTGGCCGTTGCGCTTGTCGTTAAGCGGTTGGCCGTTTGCAGACTGCACGTCGTCGAAATGCGCCTGCAATTTGTTGTCGAAAGCAGTCTGCTTTTTGGCCAAAGACTGCTGCAAAATCTCCATGCGTTTACTGCTGGCGGGTTTGCTTTCGTTCTCCATGTACTTACTCCGAAACAAAATAAGCCCGAACTGCGATGTCCGGGCGGTATGGTCCAAATGTGAATATGGCCGTCTGAAATTTCAGACGGCCATAGGCGATAAACAAAATATAAGGTTACGGATATTCTTTCCGTACATGAAGTACCGACAGGATTTTCACACGGCTTGGGGATACTTCGTAAATAATCAAGTAATTGGGGTGTATCACATATTCTCTGGTATCGGCCACGCGACCTTTTCTGCCTATATACGGCAGAGTGGACAAATGCTGAACCGAATCATGTATCAGCAAATCCATTTCAACGGCTGCATGAGGATTGTCTGCAAAAATAAAGTCGAGAATATCGTCAACATCAGACAATGCGCCTGCCGACCATTCAATGATGTGCATTTTTCAGGCGTTCCAGTCTCTTCATCCGTTGCTGCTCAAAGTGCGCCAATGCTTCTTCATGGCTGACTGTGGAAGCAGCACGGGCGGACTCGACCTTGTTTTCAAGCCATTGCAGGTAAGAATCGGCTTCGTTCGGGGAATCGAATTCCGAAAGTCTCGGATCAAGTTTCAATGCGGTTTCTGCCATCGCGGAACCTCTTTCAAAAGATTGGATAGGGCTATCGTGCCTGATACGGCTTTGTTTTGTCAACGGATAAGGCCGTCTGAAATTTCAGACGGCCTTATCTCAAAGGAGCAGCATTAACGCTCAATTTCCATTTCTTTACCTTGCGAACGTTCATGCTGTTGGTTGCGTTCGGTTGTTTGGTTGGTCGGCGATTGCTGATGGGCGGGCTGCTTAATCGGCTTGGGCAGTTTCAGCTTGGAACCGCTCATCTGTTTGGCCGTATGCTCGTAATAGTTCGTAAGTGCCAACGTGCGGGCATCACCTTTCAGGCCGCGGATGGTGTCTAGAACATTTCGCTCGTGCCATTGCAGGTGCTGTTTGTTCGCTTTAGACAACTTGGCTGCCTTATCCGCGTAAACCGCTTTGGCCGACAGATAGTTTGTCTCCAAAGCAGCCGTTTTCATACGGTTTGCCTGTATAACCACTTCGGAGCGGATTTCGGACTGCCCGACGGCTTGCACGGGAACGCCTAGCTGTGTATCGGCGGCAGGGGAAGAATTGATCGTAGCGTCAGACGGCAATTCATTCTGCGCCATCATCTTATCTGCCTTCGACAGCATCTCCACATCGGGCTTGGCGGACACCTTTTGCTCGCCTTTAGCCGGCGTTTCTTTCTCCTGCTGCTGCCGGTTGTCTTGCACGATCTCCATTCTGAAAAGATTGCGCTCAACTTCTTTTTTCTCGGTACCGGTAACTTGCCCGTTTTCATCACGGACAGCTACTTCAATCTCAACCGGTTGTTTACCCAACTTGTGCAAGTGGATGCGGTCGCCGACTTCGGCTCCGCTGCGTGCCATTGCATCGGGAATATCCACGCCCCAAACGGTGCGTTCCTTGCCCTCGCGCTCCAACACGATATACGGACTGAGTTGCTCTTTAGGGTTGTGGCGGTAATGAGCCGTGCCGACGTCCACAATCCGCTCTCCCACTTCTGCGGCCGCTGCGGTTTTGGCCGCTTCCCCCGCTTGGGTTTCAGACGGCTTTTGCCGTTTATCGCCGGGATATGGGGCGGGCGCAACCTTTTCCTTTACCGGCTCTATTGCCGGTGCGCGTTCGGGCTGCGGTTCGATGGCATTCAACGAACGCTCCTGCCGCATCCGCTCCAACAAGGCCAGGTCTTCGGGTTTGGGGCGGTATCCGGTGGTGCGGATACCCCGGCTTTCAGCCGCCACATACATCATGGATTTAAACTCTTGGCTGCCGCTGATTTTGATGCTGTCCCAGCCTTTGGCTTTGGCCACCTCGAGCATATCGTTGATGGTTTGCATATCGGTTTTGGCGGTGCTGATTTTTTTACCCGCATCCGTGAACATCACGGTAGTGTGGTTGGCTGCCGACAAATATTTGCCACCGGCAACAACGTAACGGCTCTCAATGCTTTCCGGCGGGATACGGTAATTCAAATCAGTCACGGGCTTTTTGACTGATGCGGCATCATGTTCGGGTATCCCTTCGTTTTTCTCCGGGACGTTACCCGGAAGGGGCGATTCCCAGCCCGCTTCTGTTTTACGGAATGTAATCAATTCACCGTCGTGGGTTACGCCTTCATACTCGCCTATATCGCCCGCTTTATCCAAATCGGCTTGGATTTTTTCCGGTGTATCCTGCAAATACTGGGTATCGGTGCGCGGATCATACATTTCATAATGCTTGAAATCGCCTTCATAATACGAATGGCCGGATACCCCGTCGGCGGTACGGCCTCTGCCGAAAACGTGATCGGGATCCACACCCTGATAGGGTTCGGGTTCTTTGCCCCGGCGCAGCGTAGCGTATTCGATGGTGTTTTCCGACAGGGCGGCGTTTTCAGACGGCTTTTCCGCTGCGGTTTCCGTCCCAATTGCATCATGTTCGTTACTGTTCATCTCCTGCTCCTGTAAAACAGAAGCCGCCTCAGTTTGGGCGGCTTGGTGTGGCGGTTCGGCGGGCGGCGGCGCGGAATAGCCCGATAAGCGGGCTTCTTCGGCAACTACGGCTGCCCACTCTTCATCTGTCATGGCGGGTGCGGCGGCGGGGCGCGGTTGTCCGACTTCCGGCGCGACAGCGGGTGCCGCTTCAGGCCGTCTGAAAGCCGAATCCATTTTTTCACGCACGGCATCAATTCCGGCCAAATGGTGCAAGTCGTTAAAATCGCTCGGCAGCTTGGGGCGGCCTTTGTAGTCAGCGCCGTTCTCCAGCTGATACCGGCGGATTTGCGCCATCGTAAATTCAGGCTCGACTACTTGGGCGCGGCCTTCAAAATATGCTGCCGCCTGTAAAGCCTTTTTCATGCCGGTTTGGGATGCGTCGTTGTCCACCGCAAACACAACCGGCACGTCTTTGGGCAGGTTTTGGGCAAGCCGCTCCGATATTTCGGGCATATTACCCGCATTGAATGCCACGATAACGGTTTTACCCGTAGCTTGGTGGATACTTGCGGCCGTTGCGAAACCTTCGGCAATCACAATGCCGTTTTGGGTGTTGGCGGCGTCGCCCACCACCGCAAAACCGCCTTGTACTTGGCCGTCGGCCAAAAACCGCTTGCCGCCGTCCTGATTGATGGACTGAACGTTGACAATCTCGCGGTTGAAATACACCGGTACCAACAGATTATTGTCGCCCTGATACAGGTTTTGGCGCAGCCCGGCAATAGCGGCCGCACCGGTAATGCCTTTGGCCGCCAAGTAGGGATGGCTGATGTCGGCGGGTGTAGCACCCGCCCAAATCCGTTGGGCAAGATGTTTGACCTGTTCCCGGCGTTCGGCACGGGCTTGTTCTTCGGCCAAGCGGGTTGCTTCCCGCTCCGCCCGAATCCGTGCCTGCTCTTCGGGAGGCAGCGGCGTGTAAGGCTTGTCGGGGCGGTAGCCGTTGGCACGGGCGTGATAAAACAGAGAGCCAATGTGTACCAGCCCGGGTTTGAATGATTTCCAAGCTGTTTTAGCATCACGGGCATTATAGTTATCCGCTCCTTGAGACCAGCTGTCCCACAGGTTAAAACCTTCCTCTCCCAGCTCGTCTTTCAGTGCCGCGCCAACCTGTATCCAAGTTTCACGATCGTGTGAATCGATATAAGTTAGTGCATTTCGGATGTCGTCGTAGTTGCTCATAACTTTTCTCCAAAAGAAAACCGCCATCAACATTCAATTAATGGCGGATTATGTGTTTGAAATTAAAAATTTAGTTGGGTCTCTTCAATTGGATGGCTGCTCCATCTTGATAGAATTCCTCAATAAACCAAATGGTACGTCGAATACCACGGGTGGTTGCAACATAGGCAAGGCGGAATGCTTCATCTTTGGCTGCCTGATCGTAGGTCTGAGAAAAAATTTTGCAAGATTCATACACCGCATTTCTGAATTTGTGATTCAAATCATACCTGCAATCACCACATAAAATTGCAACTTCAGCCTGCAAGCCTTTCGATTGGTGAAACGTAAAAAACTTTATATCGCGAATGTTTCTCATCTTTTTATTCAATTCCTTTTTCACGGCATCCAACACTTTTCTGGTTCGCGCCATAACCAGTACTTTGTTTTTGTCTGATTTATCAAGTGAAGAAGCCCATTGATATTCTAAAATAATTCTATTTACAACTTTCTGAATATCATTTGTTTTTTTGAAATCAATATTATTAACAATCTCTATACCTTTGCACCCTATATCATTTTGCCTTACTGCTTCAGCTTGCTTGTCAACTTTGACTCTTATATCCCGTAGAATTTTTTCAGCATCTTTCAGTATTGGTTCTACTGAACGAAAATTTTTCATCATTTTATATTTCGCAGGACGGCTTTCTAATTGAGAAGAAATAGGGAAATGCTCTTCAAAATGGATAAACAGTTCGGGAGCACTCCCACGCCAACCATATATTGACTGCCAGTCATCCCCAATAGCCATAATGGACGGATCAATATTGATGTCAGCTAATTTACGATGAATGGCTAGAATCCACTTTACAATTTGAGGTGAAATATCCTGAAACTCATCAATTAATAAATGCCTGAACTTTAAAAGTTGATTAGTGGAGGGCAGAGTCTCCGGTTGATTTGCACCATTAAGAAATAGTCTATTGAAAGTGATTACTTTGTGATTGCCGATAAACTCCTCAAAGTGAGGCATAAAATATTGTAATGCGGTCGCAAAGTGGAACTCTGCGTCTGATTTTTTGAATAATCGCTTATTTGATATATGGTTTATCGGAATTTGAACCTCCATACCCAAATTCTGAATAAAAGATGCTTGAGCAAAGAGCAACTCTTCAATCGGGCTCTCATTTAGCTCCCCATCCAATTGGATATTGAAACGAGGCGCTTTAATATTAGGTGATAACACTTCTTCTCCATATAAAAGGAGAAATTGTAAGTTCTTCAAATCTTTTACATCTTCTATGTGATAGTAATCAGATGTAATGAAGTTCAATATAAGATTTCTTTTGACAATTAGAGCATTTTTTAAAGATAACTTATCAGGCTGATCATTTTGGTTATAAACAAGCTCTTGATCATCTTTTTTTCCATTTAAACTGAAAAAAATCGGTACGGATTGGTCTTTGATCTTGATGACAGCATTACAGTAAAAAGAATTGCCATTTTCGGTAAATATTTGTTCAGGTTTAAGTTTTAAATCTATACCACTCTTTTGAATATCATCAATCCAATAGCTGTTTACCAAATTAGTGATTTGTAGATCGCGGTTTGCGGCGGTCTTAATCACATATTCCCCATACGGCTTACTATTACTTGTTTTACTTAATTTAAATTTCTTATTGGATATAGATATATGAAAGAGTTGCATGATCGCATTACGAAACTTTTCTATTTCAGTAAAGCAGCTACGATATACCTCAAGCAACTTTTCTTTTTGTACACCATCTACATTAGTAAGAAAGAAATTCTCACAATCATCTTGTGTGAGAATGTCACTCTCTAATGATTTATTTTTTAGAAATTCAAAAAAATCAAAGCTCTTGTACTGTCTTTTTGCTACTGAAGCAAGAGAGGCATGAAAGGTCTTTACCAAATCTTTCAGAAGCTTATCCATATCAACATCGTTTAGAGAACTCTTTTTCTCCCAAATTGGAAACGTTAATACTTTTTTTATTTTTTCTCTCAACTCATCACAAGATGCTCTTGTAAAGGAAATAATTTTTACTTCATTAATGTTGATATTTAAATAGCAAATCATAAAAATGACCCGCAAAACCAATGTGGTAGATTTCCCGGAGCCGGCTCCGGCTGTAACATTTGAAGCTGGATGATCCGACAATATCATTTCCCATTGCTCTTCGGTTGGCATGGAGACTAAGCCAGCATCAACGGCTTTTTGAGTATCTCCCTTCATTTCCTCTACCAGTTTCTTGGTAACAGGAAATTTCTCGGGACCATAAATAGCTGTATCAGGTTCGAGTTCAACATAATCATTCGGTTTATTGAAAGAAATATTTAGTTCTCTTGATTCTCTTGGACTTTCAAGTACATTTTTATTGCCTTGTTCGTAACCCAAGCGATATGTTTCTTTTAATACGTCTATAAAATGCTTTTTTTTGAACTTTGTTGAAAATCTTACCCAACTAGACTGGCTGTTAGGAAAAAGCATGGACAATTCGCTGATAATTTCGTCATCTGGCTCCAAAATTCTCTCCCATATTTTTATATTACTCCGGTAATAACCGTATCATCCCCACTTCTGGGGGGGAGCCTCGATAGGAAGCAGCCCCTGTACGAGTTTTGGGGTCATAAAGTATATTGCCTATACGCTCCGGAAAAAGCTTGTCTATTCTCCAAGCAATTTCAGCAGGACTGTGTGCAGCAGGATTGTGTAATTCTCTTGTGGATAATAATATACCGAAAGTAAAAGCAGAATCACAACCATCAAAACGGGTGACTTCAGGCGGAATAATAGATTTGGTCGCATCTGTATTGCCGATGATAATTACACATGTATTTATTATAGGTGTCCAACTTGGTAAACCGTTACCGTTAATCTCCTCTCTAGTAATACCGGCCTTTTCGGTTGTCACTGCAAACAAACGTCCATTTTTTTCTTCTAAAAATATCTCTTCGGTAACTTTTTCAAGGATATCTGGAGAGATAGAAGACTTGTCGTCAGCACTAATATACAAATCAATCGGCCAACTGCTTTCAACATCCTGTAACATCAATTTGTCGGCTTGGGGCAGAACACAGCGTATTTCATGATGGCTCGTATTTTGTTTGTTTGTGATAACACGGTTTCTCTTACATTCATCAGCACCTGTGATTAAAATTAATTTATACATAACTGCTCTCCAAAAATGAAAATGACCGTCTGAAATTTTCAGACGGCCTGTTTATTACGGTTAATTAAGCCGCTTTCGGCGGATGTTGCTTATTGCTGCCTGTCGAAGTGTTTTTCAGGATTTCCGACACGATGGACATTCTGCCTTCACCCCAGTTTTGGATGATGACCGGTACCACTTCGGCCACGAACTCCGGTTTGCTGTCCGGCGGAATCAGTGCCTTAATCAGCGCACGGGCAATCTCTTCGTTGTTGGCTGCTTCCTCCCACTTGAAGCTCGCCATATCTTCAGGCGAGACATAATCAGGAGTAACTACTTGTGGCGGTTGCTTTCGAGTAAGGGTGACTTGCAATTCAGGCACATGGGGAACCGGTAGATTGGCACGCTCACGCAAAATCGGATCTTCGTGGTAGATGATTTTGTCGGCATAGATAGGCCGGATACCGGTCATGTTGATAATCACATCACTATCGGGCATGATTTTGAGCTCGTCGGGATTCATGACCGCGCGTTTTTGATCGCTCACACTGTTACTGCTGCTACTGCTGTTTTTGCCTCGTGAGCGCGAGGACGACTTGGCTTTGTAGGTATAGTAACCGATCAGCTTGCTGAGTTCTTCAGCCTCATCCTGTTCACGCGGGGCAAACACCAAGCGGCAAGTGAAGTTACTGAAAAACGTTTGACGGCCGGTTCTGCCGTAAACCTTCTCAACTTGTCCGGGTGTCTGAAATACAATGGTTGGGCGGATACCGTAACCGGCCAAGTAACCGACACCTTCTTCGATCGCCGGAATGCGGCCGAGTGCCGTAAATTCATCCAACATCAAAAGGCACTGGTATTTAAGTGCCTTATTGTCCTTTGGCAGCCCTTGCCGCACGTTGACATCGCACAACTGACTGAAAAACAGATTCAGCAGCGTGCCGTAAACTTTGATTTCTTCCGGCGAAATGCCTAAATAAATCGTGGTGAGTTCACGGCGCACGTTGTCTAGGTAAAAATCATCGCCGCCGGTGGCCGCTTCAACCGCTGGATCCAAAAAAATCGCCAGCGGCGCGGTCATAGTGGACAAAACATCACCGCTGGTCTTTGCGTTACCATTAGCGAAGCCCATCAACAGTGTTCGGCAGTTACTGCTGAGTTGTGTTGTCTCCGGCTGCGCTGCCCGCAATTCAAACTCTGCCCGTATCCACTCTTGCAGGGTCTTGCCGTCAGTAGGGGCAGTAAGCCGAAACAGGTTGGCCATCGTGGTTTTGTTTTCCGGCTGGCTTAAATCCCGCTCCTGTTCGGTCTCGATCATATAAAGCAACAGGCCGACGAATAGTTTTTGCGCCTCCTGCTGGAAAAACTTTGCGCTTCCGCGGTCTTCCGTCGGTAACGGGTAGAATACCGCAGCCACCGCCAGTGCATCCTTGTAGGTATTAATCGGGTTTCGGCGCACATAAGTCAGCGGGTTCCAACGGTGACTGATCAACGGTGCAGATGGATCGCGATCATGATAGGGCATGGTGCCCGAAGGATTGAAGAAAAACACCTTGTGGCCGCAGCGGGCGCGGAATCCAGCCGTGATCAGGAAGTTTTCTTTTTTCGGGTCATTGACGGCCATGCTGTGCCGGTAATGTAAGCAGTTCGGGACAACAAAGCCGACACCCTTACCGCCCCGGGTTCGCGCGGCCAAATACACAAATCCGTCGTTTGCCCACCGCAGGTATTCGCCTTGATACTTGCCTATAAGCAAATCGGGTGGATCTGAATCTTCAAAATCGTTTCTCAGCAGCCCGGTCTTCTTTATTTCCCGAAGGTTGGCAAAACGCGCCGAACCGTGCAGTTCCTTTTGAGGGCGGGAAAACACTGTTGTCAACACTACAACTAAAACAAAAACCGGCAGGATAGCTGCGGCAATAGAAGAAACATACAGCCACAAAATCATGTTTTCAGGTAATTGTTCTATATGCTGCCAATATTTGATAAGCAGAGATACCGACGGGTCGGTTTTTAATTCCAGCCATTGTGTATAAAGCATGGCTCCGATATACAAACCTCCGCAGACGGCCACGGCCATCACAAGGCTGAATAATAGAGCCGCTACCAAATATTTCTTCATATCGGAACTCCAAAGCAAAGGCCGTCTGAAAATTTCAGACGGCCTGAAAAACAACCTCAGCTTACATCATGTTGTAAATGCCACCATTCTGCGAGACATCATTACCGGATTGTGTATGACGGTTGGTTGTATGAATAATCTGCATTTCGTTGGCGATTACTTCAGTTACATTGCGCTCGATACCGCTTGAATCGGTATATGGGCGTGTCCGCAATTTACCGTACACCTGTATGCAATCGCCTTTTTTCATATACTGGCAGACGACTTCGGCGAGACGGTCATACAGCAAAACTTGGAACCATTCAACATGTTCTTTAAGTTCCTTCATTTTTTTATCTGTCCATTTTTCGGCAACGGCCACAGTGATTTTGGTTGTAGGCGTACCGTTGGGCATGTAACGTAACACTGGGTCTTTGGCCAAGTTGCCCATTACTTCGATTTTGTTTATATTTGGCATCCTTCAATATCTCCTACATTGCAAGTTAAAATAATAGGCCACCTTTCTCAGATTGGAAGTGGCCTTAATGTTCAGTTGGTAGTACGTTTACGGTAGAAAATTTATTGGTCGGTTAGGGTTAAGCATTAAAGAATCATCAGGATTGAGTTTCTTAACAGAATTTTTTCTAATAGTCCCATTTTTATTGCAAACAATAAAATTCTTATCTGCCGTTAATTTTGATATGGCTTGGTGGGTATCTGATTCAGTTCCCGTTGAACGGGAAGTCAGTCTATTTGTTAACTGAGAGATAGTTTCAGATCTTCTGTACCCTTGTGAATATACTTCTCTCGCCAAAAAGTCCATAATATTAGAAATTGACTCTTGTTTACTATCTTGAGAAAAATTAAATCTTTGTGAAGGGGTGTAATCATTATCTAAATTTACATCATATCCTAAATTAAATATGCCAGGAGTTAAGTCATGAAAACAAAAATTTGCATATTTATAATGTAAATGCTTCATATTATCATGTGCCCTAAATTGATTTGATAAGTGTACAAGCCAATAAGATAATACCTTCTCATTATTTTTTTGCTCAGGAGAAATATAAAACAGGGTAGCAAATTTTGCTTGAGATTGTGTTTTTATAGCATTACCTAACAAGCTTTGAACGCTTCTATACCCATGCCTCTTATCAGATTTCATCATTTGAGTAATGCGTTCTATTGGTATATGGTTTAATAAACCTATATTTCCTAAAGCTGTTCTGTTGCCTTTTGTATCTGATAGATAGTTTATTAGGGTAGTAAAATTAAAATTGACAATCACTTCTACATTGTCATATTTGGTAAATATTTTAGCCAGACCGCTGTAATCCACATCTTTATAAGCATATTGATCAAGAAATAACAGTATTCTTTTCTTAGGAAAACGTTCTAGTGTTGGAATTAAAGACTTATAAAAAAAATCTTTGTACTCCCTTACAGCTGGAGAATAAATAATATTATCTTCATGCTGTACATTAGCATTTTTTTTAAACTCTCCTAATTCATATGTAAGACTATCAATAGCAGATTGATCGTTATCAAGAAAAATATATTCAGCATGCACCCTACGAGTCTTTTCTCTACCTTGATTTATAGAAACTCTCGCAGCCTCTACTGCATACAAGATCGATATAGGGGAGCCGTAATGAAATGAGCGACCTGTTTGCATAAGAAGATTTTCGTCTGACATATATTTTCCACCGCCAGCAAAAGCATCTACAAATGTAAAAGACATTTCGGGGATTATCTGCTTATACATTAGTGTTTCAATGTACCAAGTAACATAATCCGAAATCAACTCGTGTTTTACTATGCTATGTTTATTTAATTCAGGATATTTACCTTGCCTAAACTCATTCCATGAATATTTGCTTTTTTTCTTTGTTGTCTTACGTTTTGAGTTATTTCTCTTATCGTTTATTTCCAATTCGGGAAATAACTCATTTGTGTTATGGTAGTTGTTTGGCATATTTGTTCTATGTAAAATATTTATATTAAATAGAAATATGAGGCATTTCTTCCCATATTTGCCCTTTTAAAATACGACCATTCAGTTTTTTAGCCCTTTTTACTCCATCGGCTCCCCATCCTCCCCATTGCTTAAAGAAAAACGCAACTTGTGCTTTAACACACTGTTCTTGAATAGATTCTACCCATTCAGTCTTCATAGGTCTAGCTTTGGGGCCTGATTCACCACCAACAATAACCCAATGAATATTACGCAAGTCAAGCTCTCCTAAATCTTCTAGAAGTGGTTCTATTGAAAGAAATCTAATTGAAGCCTGTATTGTTCTCAATAAATCAATACGAGGAATACCATATTTTTTATCTTCAACAGATACTCCAATCCAGGCATTTTTTGGAGGGTTGTGTGTCTTAAAAAATTCAGCTAAACGATCAGCACGCTTAGTTAGTATTTGAAAGGTATGCCAATGGCACTGTTCAATGGTAGAAAATACTTGTTCAATGAAACTGAAAGGAACATCTTCGTGGAACAAATCAGACATAGAATTAACAAAATAAATGGTGGGCTTTTTCCTTTTGAGTGGATCTCCTAATCTATCAGGTAAGAGTGTAAGTTTAAAACCATTTTCGTAGCCTGGAGTACGCATAGCTTTTAAACGGCAAGCCATCCCTTCTGCATAACAGTTTTTGCATCCTGGTGAAATTTTGGTACATCCGACAGTCGGATTCCAAGTTTTTTCAGTCCACTCAATTTTTGTTGTTGCCATAAAATATTGTCCAAATACTGTAATTTACTATGATGGTTGAAATAGATAGAAAGAATAATGGCAGTTATGCATTATAGAGTACCTAATATGGCCTGTTAATATGTAATCCCCAAGAATACGTTATTGCAGCAACAACGATGGAAACACAAAGCCATCAAAAATAACTTTTGGGTACTTGCGTCTTTCATGCTGTCAATACAATGAACAAGGAATAGTGATACCGACGGTTTTTTTATTTTCGGGTATTGTTTGTAAAATATCGCTACAACATACAAGCCACATAACAGGCTGAATACTGAGTAGTTATCAAACTACAAGTTGCCCATTACTTCAACTTTGTTGATATATGGCATTTTTAATCCTTTCAAAGCAAAGGCCGTCTGAAATTTTCAGACAGCCTTTAGCAACATAAGATATTAGTATTAGGGACGCTCTTGTAACTGTTGGATTTGCGAAATAGTCTGAAACGCCATTCTTAAATCAAGTTTGGCATCTTCAGGAGAAACATAGGTCTCAAGCGTATAATCAGCTTCATTTCTAGCATTTCTCAGTTTTTCCATCTGACGACCGATAACCTTTAAGTCTCTTCGGTTTTGCTGCTTGAAAAAATCAATAAGCTGCTTGTGCATGGAATAACCAGATGTATATGTAAATCCCAAACAATTAAAAGCAAACTGCAAACCTGTATGATAAACACCGTAATACATCCGACTGACTGCATTACGGTTGCCTATTTCAGTTTCACCTATCATAGCTTTTGCACTATCTACAAAATCTTTTGGGTCAATCATAATCAACTGCCTATGCCGTAACTCGGATTATAAGGGCGGCACGAAATATTGAAATTAATCAGATTTTTATCAACAGATTCTTCCATATCCACTAATAGGCGGGATAGGGATTCATCTGCTTCGGCGAGCCGTTCTACATCGGTTTCAAAACAGAGCATTTTTAACTCAATAAAAATATCGTATTCCACTGAATAACCAAAAGAGTAGGTTGGGATCTGCAAACCTTTTTCTGCAAGAAGTTTCTTGGCGGCTAAAATAGCCTGAACCATTGCAGATTGAGAAACTTCGGTATCTTTCAACAGCAGATAAATTCTCTCCAAGTCATCTTGGTAGTTTGGCTCCAACGATTCCATCCGTTTCAAACGTTCGATAACGTAACCGGCATCATCAACAAATCCGTAAATCATACCCATGTAAGCCAAAGGTTTCAGATAGCCAGGATCATCTGTATTGTTTGCCGAATCAAACATCTGCTTGAGGTATTCCGTAGCCTCATCGAAAAATCCCATTCGATTTAATCCGTTCACACGGAAAAAATCTGCCAATGTCGGTTTTCCGTATGCCGAAATAAAATCAAAATGCTTGTCAAATTCCGCTTTCCGGTTGTTAATGGCATCAAGCATACCCAGTATCATGTACCCAGCTGCGTCATTTGGCGTTGACAATAAAGACTTGGCATCGCGTTCCAAACCGGAAATCAACAAAAAGGATGGATCCGGCTTTTCCAATGCAAGGGAAAGCCGTTGGATTGCACTAGGTGCGATAGTAGCTGCAACAGCCATTTGAGACCTTTCTAAAACTCCCAATAATGATATAAGATTTTGTGCGTGTTGACAAAATTACAAGCGACCGCTCATGGCATAGAATTTCTCAACCGGATCGTAATACAACTCAGTCATGCGGGTTTTTTCAAAGTAACAGATTACGTCAATGGTTGAGCGAACCGTATTTAAAATGTACTGATAATCCATTGTTTGACCTGTTTTTGATTCTTTGGCCAACTGAGCGATACGATAGTGGACGCTACGTGCATCGTTGGCGTGAACAGAAGTCAGGCCGCCGGGGTGCCCAGTGTTGAGAGCAGACAAGTAATCCCATGCTTCGTCGCCACGAAGCTCGGTCAAAAATATACGGTCCGGCTTGAGACGCATACAAGCGGCAATAATCATCTTCGCCGTTATATGTGCGCTGTAAAAAAGGTGAACATGATTTGGGTGATTCGGTAAACCTAACTCATGCGTATCTTCAATTGTTGCGATACGGGTTTCAGGATCGATTAAATCCGCAAGTGTCTTGGTAAATGTGGTTTTCCCCGAACCGGTACCGCCAACCATACAGATATTGCATTTGTGCTTTATGGCAAGTTTAAAAAATTCTGTCAGATTTCCGTTGGCCTTATGCTCCAACATCTGATACTGCCAATCGGCCAACTTTACATCATAAGGCAGCTTCATCTTGTCACAGACATCACGAACATGGCTGCTGTCTATCTCTATTTCTGATGCCATTTTTTCAGGTACACCATGTACTGAAACATCATTGAAGCCATTCAGACGGCCTGTATCAATATAATCACTCAAACTGAAGCGGCTGTCAGACGGCTTGCGGAAAGCAAAAACGGCTGTTCCCGCTTCACATGATGGAGCAATCATAATATGACCGCGCTCGCCATCGGGCAAAGTAACCGAATGAATGGGATTCTCAAATGTGATGTGCTTTTGATTGTAGTTACACAGCGTGTTGGCCAATTTCACCAACACATCCAAGTGTAAATCCGATCTTTCTATAAGACGAAATCCCGAACTGTCTTCCAAAAACACTTCACCGGGGCGGTTGATTAGCACTTCTGTAACTCCGGGTGTATTCAGGTATTCCGTAATGCCCAAGTTGCGAAGCAATTCTCTAGATGTGGTAGAACGGTCGTAAGACATCATAACCTTTCTTTAAAAACGTATTTATCGAAACAGGTAACTCCGTTTCAATAAAGAAACCGCCTCTATTGAGGCGGTCCATAAGGGGATTGATTAATAGCCGGCATAGGCGTTATTTACAGTAATGTTTTCGTACACATCACTGAAATCAATATCACGCGCGACAAATACCATAATCTGCGTACCTTGTTGAACAAAACCGGTAGGCGGGATATTGATGCTGTTCTTAAGGGCCTCAGTTGCCATCTCTTGAGCCGCATCGCTGGTATTTTCATAAGTGATATTGTTGTTATTGCCGCTGGCACGATTTTGGCGGTTGTTTAGGCCGGTGCCTATATCATTAATCATACTGATCATGATGGCGCCGCCAAAACGTTGCCAAAAATGATAGTTCACTTTTGCAGGATGACCTGATGCACCCAACGGATCACCGCCGGGGCTGTCCAACTTCACACGGACACCCGCAGGTGTTTCCAGTTCACTCCATAAGGCAAATACACGAGCCTGCCCGTGGGTCAAAGCGGCTGTTTGCTCGCCGATAATGGTTGCTCCTCGTTCAACCAATAATGTTTTGCCGTTGGCAGAATAAACGTCTTTTTCTACTTGGCAGCGTGTTAAGCCCGGGTGGGTCGTCACGATTTTCGTTGTGGTCACACACGGTATGCCTGTACCTCTTGCCAGTAGATAAGTTGTATCACCGCGATTTTCGGCTACGCCGGCACGGTAAACGCCGCTTTGTAATCTTTCGGTGAGACGGTTGCCACCGCCCGATCCTGATGCAGCCGTCAGACTGCTGCTGCCATCAAATGAACTCGAGCCCGTGGAAGAACCGTTTCCTTCTGTCAGGGACGCACCTACGCCATTCATACTTTCCACACCGCTTGGTGTCAAACTCGCATCCAATCGCTCGTCTTTCGGCGGCTCTACCGGTTCCGATGGCGCTGGGGGTGTTAAATCGCCGGGAGCAGGTGAAGGTGTGATTTCGACTGCGGATGCCTGCTTGTTCTCAGGTTCACTGGCTGCCACAGGCTCTTCAGGAATTGTTTCGATTTCATCTTTATCGGCCTTAAAGTTTTTGTTGCCTTTTGTGACAACATTTTCTTCAACTTTGGGGGCAACAGCTTCGGCATTGTCGTTGCTGAAAAATCCCCAAATCTTGAATACTATCAATGCTGCAAGAAACAGACCTATACCGAATAATACGATGTTCATAACCGTTTTCTTTTTACGGACGTTCAATTCAGTCGGTATGCCGCGTTCGATACTGTTATCCCCTACCTGTTCCTGCAAAGTAGGGCGGTTGTTTTCATCAGGGTTGGTATAATCTCTTGTCATTTGTTAACTCCCTTTCTCAGGCGGACAGTATTTCTTTGGTTGGTTCCGGTAATATTGAAAGTACCTTCGGCATCAAAACCTCGGTTTTCAATACCCAAAACAGAACGTCCCAAACGCAGAATAAATTTGGCAGACGTTTCATGGACAACCAAAGTGTCCCCTTCGGTATGGCTATTTACCGCAGCCTCAGTACCATCGGCATTTTCTTTAAATACTGCTGGCAATGATTTTGCATTGTCATAACGTAAATAGGTAAAGCGGCCGTCATCAAAAATTTCTGTTGGAGCCAAATTTTTATCGCCGACACCCCAATATTTTCTGTTGTAGTCAGAAAACTTGCGCTTCTTAGCTTTACTTGCCCGAACAATAGCTGCTGCCTCAGCCATACGTTCATTCTGTTGTTGTCGCTTAAACCGCTCTTCTCCAGGGTAGTTGAATCGCAAGATGTAGGTTGGCTTTTGCTTTGCTTTTACCGACACGATATGAAAAGCATAAGTACGTTTCTTATTGGTGGTAATCAGCAGATTCGTGTCAGGCTTTACGGCAGTCGGTTTTAAAAACAGGTTGTTGCCGCGGATGCCCAGCCCCCATGCTTTACCAAAACCCATACCCAAACCTGAAGTCGGATCTTGTAATACGGTTTCTCCTTCCTGTAATTGAATCAAGGTTGCCTCACCGACTTTTGTTTTAACCAGCACCACATTGTCGGGATTATGGTTTACATACTGTATACGTTCATCAAAACCGGCACTTCTAGGCATTTGAGCCGCATGTACCGGAGCCAAAACAAAGCCGGACACCAGTCCGGCAATTATCAAAGTATTTTTCATACACTATCCTTACTGTGTTGTTTCAGGGTCAACACGGTAGCTGGTTACTTCAAAACCCAAAGGATTAATGGTGCGATCCTCTTCAGACATTGGTGTCGATGTGAATTTAAAACCAATGGTGGCAATCATTTTTTGCGGAGGGATAGGATCAGTGCTTTGACCGGACGCAGGTAAGGTCTGCTTGGTAAAGCGTACTTGAGCCATATCGCCAACGAAAGCAATATTAGTAACCTTGGATACTATCTTAAAGTTTTGCTTAAGCACCTTATGCGGGGCATTGGGTTGGTTATAGAAAGCCGTAAACTCAGATTTAACTGCCGGTGAACTCATCAGCGTAGTGGCATCATAAGTTGCCTGAATCAAATCCCAATCATAACTTTCACGATAACGCACATATTGTGACAGCCAATATTTATTGATCACTTCGTCATAGTGCATTTCTTTATTTTTAACCGTGGTGATGATATCCACCGCACCTGTTGTATCGTTTACCCGCTGTACAAACGGCACCGCCTCTTTCAACGGAGTAAGTCCCATAACAGCACCCACGGCCAAAGTGCTTACGGCCAAACTTCCAAAAAAGCCTTTTTTCCAGCTTTTGGCTTGGGACAGCGCAGATTCAACCTTTGATTTTTCAAAATCAGCAGACATTTGCATCATTTGATCTGTTTGTTTATTAACACTTTGCTCCCGTTTTTTTTCTGCCGCTTTTTTGCGTTCCGCAGCGGTTTTCGGTTTTTTTGAGAAGAATTTACCTAGCATTTTTAACCTCTAAAGTTTTATTAATCGGAAAAGGGGTGCCGGAAGGTTTAGGTGCTTTCGTGGAACACCCGAAAACAAATGCAACAGTGGCTAAGACGAGTAATGTTTTTTTCATCAGACTGCCTTTCTAAATAAGAAATGCCTGCCGGATAAAATCAGGCAGGCATCAAAGTGATAATCAAAGAATCAGTTTATTCGATGTCCATTTCGGTAAATGGGTGCAGGACGATCGTCATAGTCAGAGGAAGGCGGCGCAAGTGGTGCAAAAATCATACCGAAAAATACCAATCCGAAAAAACCGCTCAACAGGCCAAATGCAGGTGCGTAATACCAATCGGGGAAAAACCTTACTACCATAGCGCAAGCCATAGCAAGCAGAAATGTGACAATATAACGCATGATAACCTCCTATTCTTTTAACTGACCGAACACTGTATCATTTACCCGTCCACTCCACTCCCTGCCGTTAAACAGGTTCTTTATCACTACGGTTCGGCCGTAACGGTCATTAAGATAAACAGTATAAGTACAAAACAGCCAACTGAACATGCCTGGCCGGAATTGAGCCTGATCAAAATTCTCCCACCTTACTCCGCGAATGCCGCGTGTCCAGGGGAAAAGCCCACAGTAAAACCAAACTCCCTCTTCATCTACAAAGGCTTTACATTGGCGGGTTCGATAAAGTATGTAACCAAATC
The DNA here is from genome assembly GCF_001308005.1 of Neisseria sp. 74A18. Taxonomy (NCBI): domain Bacteria; kingdom Pseudomonadati; phylum Pseudomonadota; class Betaproteobacteria; order Neisseriales; family Neisseriaceae; genus Neisseria; species Neisseria sp. 74A18. The sequence goes on along the minus strand of NZ_LGZA01000020.1, from coordinate 25,482 downwards.
CCACGAGATAAAGCAACGTAAGAGTGAAAAACACGATATTGGCTATTGTTTTGTTTTCGCCAAGAGCGTAACCGAAGCCGGCAGAGATTAAAGAAAATACAGAAGAAACGGCAAACAAGTAAAGCAAAATACCGATAACGATATATTGGACATAGCCCAACCATGAAATGCGAGCAATCATTATCAACACTCCCTTGTATTAAGATGGACGTCTGTTCGATGCGATGGTTCCTCCGGTACGACGGCCGGCTGCACCAGCGACAGCATCAATTGTTCTACCGGCAACCCGACCGGCCACACCACCTGCTCTAGCCATCTGTCCTAATTGTCGAGCAGCCCCCTGAACAGCGGCACCACCGGTTAAGGAAGAGGCTATATTAGGGATGTAGAAAGCCACCACCAAAAACACAATCGCTTGTAATAAAAATATTGGCGCCATAACTTGTGCTGACATTGCATCCTGAAAATGGTCACCAGTTAAAAACTCTTTTACGGCCACATCAAACGCTTGCATTTGAACCATTGTGAGTAAAACAAACATACAGGTAGTAATAATGTAGTTCAAGCAGGAACCGATCCAGTTGATACCGTATTGGCGTGTTGAAGGAAACAGCAGACATCCTAAAAAAAATGGCCCTAACATTAATACTAAAGCCAATGAAATTTTAGCTACCATGTAATATGCAAAAGCTACCCCAATAATGATTGCTCCAAAAATGACCACTACTAAATTTACTTTGAAAAAAATAGCTAAATGAGCAGGTATTTCATACCAATTATAGTCAAAGTGTATTTTAGAAATCTCATCAGATAGCTTCATCAACTCTCCCCAGCTAGTATCCATTGCTGAAGCATCAACTTTATATCCCCCAACAAATGAAGAAGCCAACTGATCAGGAAGTTGATAGATAATATTGGCTAGCTTCATAAATAAAGCAGGAGAAAAAGATAGTCCGATTATAACCACCCATCCGACGGCTCTTTTTACAAAATCAACCATACTTTCTGCACTGTTTTGTCCATGATATGAAACAATGACCAACAATACATAACAGGCAAATGCAGCTTGAAATAATGGACTGATTTCACTAATTAGATTACCGCTTTTCTGAAGTAGATTCTGGCCTAAATCGGCACCAAAAATCTTGGCGATTTCGCTGAAAAACGTCATTGCTTGCTCCTAAAAAGCAAAGCCGCCGTATTAAACGGCGGCTGGGTTCTTAATATAAAATTATCCTGAATTTTTAGGATATTTCTTATGACAGTCAATATTCGTACCATCTATGCGATTTTGGAGAATACAGCGATCACGCATTTTATTAATTTCTGATTTATCCCATTGCTCTTTGGTAATCCTCGGCATAGCTTTATCAGGTGCAGATTGCTCAGTTTCTCCACAAGCATTTAAAACTAAAATTGATAATACTGTCAAAAAGAAAGATAACTTCATATTAGACCTTTATGTACAAGACCTTGTTGCTCCATCAATTCTATTCTGAAGAATGCAACGATCACGAGCTTGCCGTTTCTTAACCTGAACCTTTTCATCCAGTGCCATAAACCGCTCCAACATATCCAGTTGGGTTTGGTTTTGTTGAATGTATGAATTTTCCAAAGCAATTCGGTTTTGTAAGTCAGCAGCAGCCTTTGCGTCTTGGGTTGTATTGACCCGATTCATTAATTCCTTAATGTTTTTAAAACGCACTTCAGAATCTTTGATGGCTTTTAACGTGAGATCGAAATGCTTCACCAAACGGTCATTATCGGCATTCCGATTATATCCGTTGGAACCCAGCAAATCTTTAAAGTTCCCATTCTTAGCTTTCATCGCTTCGTTATACACAGAACGCCATTCATCAGGCAGTTGTTCCATAGCTTCGGTTTTTAAGATGTTACCGAGGTTACGATTGCCGGTAATGGCTTTTACTTGGTTTTTCAACTCAGTAATTTGCTTCACTTGGTTATCAATCTGTTCCTTCAGTTGAATAACTTGCTGAGCAGCTTGAGCCAAATTAGCCCCATCGAATACCAAAATACCACCAGCAGAGGCCGTGGGTATTGTAGCAGCCATTAACCCTACTGATACCAAAACAGCAGCACCGGTTTTTTTTAATTTTTGAATCTTCATAATTACCTCTCTTTAGGATAAATAAAAGCCGCTTTAAGCGGCCATAAAACAAAACCACCTGAATCTCTCAGGTGGTTTCGGGTTACTGCTGCGGCACATGCTTACTGATACGTTGCCGGACAGCTTGATAGAATGGTTCAAGCCAAACATCAGGCTCTTCACTACCGCATTCCTGCATAACTTCGTGAAGAATAGCGACGTTTTCAGAAGTGCCGGACAATACCGCCATTTCGTCGTCAAAATTATGCAGATCCATAGTGCAAAATACCGACTGTTTGCTCTGTTTAACCAAGAAAGTTCGGCTTTCTTTCGGCTTGGTCATTAATTGTTCAAACTCCTTTCTACTTAGACCACAGCGTTGGTAACTGCCCTCATACTCCCCTTCGGGGTTGGGCAGGAATATTTTTGTCGGTGTTTGCTGAATGATGGCAGGGAATATATCGCACGCAATGGCATCTTCCGGCGATTGTGAATCCATAATCATGAACTCGCCCATCTTCCTGCCTGTTTTTAATGTCTTAAACATCATACCCGCAGTCAAATCATATCTTGCAGCATGCCAAAACTCTGCAACCACGGAAACCAATAGGCTGCCTTGCTTCGCCACACGTTCCGACATCATTTCCTTCAAGTAAAACAGATAAGACAAAACCGGCCCAGTCGGTTCGTAGTTGGGTTGCAAAATGCACGTCACATCCAAGCCAATCCGATAGAACTCTTCAGGATTGAAAGCATTGGTGTCGTTATCAAGACACCAAGCATACTGTCCGTCTTCACAACGGCACCACTTGGATAAGCGTGTACGCAAAGAATTTGGACTGTACACCGGCGGCAGGTTTTCCATCAGCCGGCTGAAATTACGCTTGTTGAAATCTATTTCATACAAGGTATCCACCGCCATTTTGATTTGCTGCTTCTCTTGTGCGTCCGCACCGCCCGCGCATAATTCAACCAATCCATACAAGAACATGCGATGTTGCGGTAAGTCAGGTAATTGGAAAGGATTTAATCCGCTGGGTACGCCTTCTTCTACCGCAAAGTATGTTCCCCGGAAAGCCCGGATCAGAATTTCCATACCACGGTCCAAATCCAAAACAAACATGTAGGGATTGAAACGGGTCAGAAAGGATAAAATTACTGATTCCAATGCCGTTTTACCTGTACCGGTTGCACCTAAAATAAGAGTATGGCCTGCAACTTTTTGCCCTAGACTGTTCACATCCATTTTGCTGTAATGCAAGCTCAAATTGAATAATGTATTGGACAGGGTTTTTAGCGGCATGACCGGAGAGCCGTCTCCAATTGGATTACCCCAAGACTTTCCTTGAGAATAATTGTGCATTCCAAATACCGTAGCTAGATTGGTAGTGGTTTTAGGAATTTTCCGTGGGCGGATTTTGTAGCCTAATACTTGGCTGTAAAATGTGGCAGGCATAGACAATGTGGCCGGCACAAAACGGAAACCGCCTGATGTTAAAAATTCGGTAAATACCGTGGAACCGTTATCACGAGCCTCTTTTGGCGTTTTGCCGTAAACCACGAGAGTAGCGGTGTAATCGCCAAACATCATGCGCCCGGCAGCCAATTCACCTTTACCTTGCTTCAATTCATCCTGTTGATCAACAGCTTGGTCTTGTACACTTTCCAGCGCATTAACCTGTTTGTTGATTTCCGTCTGCATTTCAGCATTATTGGTGTACACAAATATTTGCGTCAGTGTATATTCGCAAGGAATAGATAGGGTGTTTACCAATACCATGATTTTGCTGATACCGAATTCTTTTAAATCGTAGCAAGTGGCAAACTTTCGGCTCTCAGCATTACGGATTTCCATAATGTCAGAACCAAAATGAACGCTGGCCGATGGGACTACTGTATAAGCTGCGCTGGCAGAAAGCGGTATGTCTTCCCGAATGCCGCCATTTATCAAAGTTCCGAAAAATTGATACACTTCTGAAAAAATGATGCCATTCTCATTTTCATATGTGCCTAAAATATGCGGGTCATAGCTATTCAGACCTTTGGCCATTATTTCCAGCAAATCCTTAATTTCTTCCAGGCCGTCTGAAAATGTGTCGTACTTCAAAATGACTGAAATGTAAAACAGGTTTTCGTAATAATCGGCTTTGTTAAATTGCTCAATATAATGTTCGGCAAAATTTTTACAGAATTTGGTATCGAATTTATATTCACGGTTTAAATTGATACGCTGCCGTTGTACAGTTGTCCAAATACCTAAGCGGTTTCCATATTGTTTGCCAACCGTATTAAACAGCCGCTTTAATTCACTAAACGATGCAATCAGGTGCTTATCGTCCACACCTTCAAACGGAATACCGTCCATTCTCAAAACGAATCCCAAGCGGCCGTCTTCAAAGTGAACAATATTTTCAGCCACGTGACGACTGAACCGGGGCAAATAATCTTGCTGCGATTGCTGCTTCGTCAGTGTCCTCTCTAACAAATCGGTAATAATCATTACGCTCTCTTCCAAATTTCGTTGGTACCACAGTGAAAGTGTCGCCAAACAAATTTGCATTACGGCGTTGGAACAGCCAATAAAGCTCCAAAGCTATAATATTGATGGCTTGGTCATCTCTTTGGGTCATCAGCTTTAAGAAAACCAAAAATGGGACAGCCATCAAAAGTATGGCAAACGCTTTCAAGTCCAAAAACTGCATAGTAAACAGGGCGATTAAAACGAAAATACCGACGATAGTAATCGCCGGTATCATCGGAATACCCCAAACCGTAGCTTGCCGTGACAAACCTTCATAGGTGTTGTACTCGGTGTCTATGTTGATGTCAGGTAGATTCTGCATAGGGCACCTCAGTTATTACAATGTGACGCTCTTGCCCCAATCCCACAACGCTTTGGCAATTGCTAAAGAGGCCGCACATCCTACAATCCAAGCACAAGCCTCTAATACATCAGACCAATGTTTTTTACCTAACTTGCCCCATAAAAAGGCGCAAAGCAAAGCAAGGCCGGCGAGAATACCTACAATGCCATAGAAGCCGGTAATAAACTCTTTCAGGCCACCTTCTACGGAGGCCAGCCCGCCGGCTGCTAAGGCAGATTTAGCGGCAACAGTCATAAAAGCTGCCATTAAAATTTTTGTATAATTGCTGTTTTGATTTCGATTGATTAATTTCATCAAATTAACTCCCTAAAAGCCGCACGCTTGCAGCATAAACAAAAAAACCGGCATAAAGCCGGAACTAAGAAATACCTAAAAGGTAATATTAAAACTCTTGAAATACGTCCCAAGACGCATACTGTTTCTGAGATTGAGTGTAAACAGCAGCTTTAACTGGAGCCGTAGTACGATTCGTTGAAATAACTTCTGCTTTTGGTTTATAGGCTACTTTTATCGGCTCTTTACGGCCTGCGGCATAAGCAGGGTTGCCGCTCAATTGCGCGTATCGGTTACGAACCAAGCGCACATAATTTTGTGTCTCCCTGTATGGAGGGATACCTTTGTACTTATCCACGGCTCCCTCGCCGGCGTTATAACCGGCAAGTATTAAATCGATATTGCCGTTATACCGGTTGCTCAAAAATCGTAAGTAACGTGTCCCAGCGATGATGTTATGTTCCGGGTTATATAGATACTTAGGGTTTACCCCCATTCGGGCTGCCGTCGGCGGGATGACTTGCAGCAAGCCGCGGGCGTTTTTGTGGGAAGTTGCATTCCAGCGACCACCGCTTTCACGAGCCATAACCGCCCATACTAGATTTGCGTCTAAACCTTGCGCCGCCGCATGTTTTTCTACTAAATGTTGATATTGCGGATACGGTGCTGCGGTACAGATGGCGGAACAGAATGCTGTCGCCAATACGAAAATAGTTTTATTTCGTTTCAATTTAGATACTCCTTTGTGAAGGGTAAAAAAAGCCGTCTGAAATACTTCAGACGGCATCCCGCTAAATGATATATAAACATTAGTTTGTTTACGCTTTTCCATAGCTACATTCAAAATAAAAACGAAAATTTAAACATACCCTTTACGATAGGTAGGCTTAAGTTTTCGTTTTTTAGCTGTGACAAATTTGTGACTGAATATCTATTTAATTTACTGTTTGTGACTGTATTTGCAGGCTTCACTATCTTTTAAAACAATTGGTTATAATTTATTGCTCGGACTTAAAATCCGTCGACCCTAAACAGGTCGTGCCGGTTCGATTCCGGCTCCGGGCACCACATACCGCTTTTAGGCGGTTATTTTTTTGTCTGATACTATCCAATCCAATCCAATCAACCAAGACCTTTATATAGCAATAAACTTTATTTCTGCTACGGCGTTATTGCGCCTTAGCTCAAAGAGAACGATTGTGTAAGCCGCTGAAGCGGCAACAGAATCGGTTTCGTACTACTTGTACTGTCTGCGGTTTGCTACCTTGATATTAAAAATAAGTTTATTTGCTATATTTAAAAGGCTTCCCCCTGTTTTCACCTTGTCTTGTTCTTTAAGCCGATTTCAATCAACCGATTTTAGTTGGTACAATTTTGCGTATTTGCCAACGAATGCCGCTAAACGATCGTCAAATAAGCAATTTGAAAGCCGGCTGATAAAATCCGAAACATAGATAACAAATGTATTTAATTGGGAATCGTAGCCTGAGACCTCTATAAAACTCCTATCTATAGGCATTTCTATGCTGTGCCCAGCCTGAGACCTTTGCAAAACCCTCAGATGTGGATGTAGTTCAAGGCGTAGCAGCACAGCGAGTGCAGACATATCATATAGATAGGCAAACGAGCGAGCAGCGCACAACGAAGAAATGCGCCGCAGATGGGGGTTTTGCAAAGGTCTCAGCCTATCTATATATGATATGTCTCTATTCTCCGTGCCGCTTGCCTGAAAAGGCACGTTCTAGAGCTTTTGCAAAGGTCTCAGGCCGTCTGAAAAGCGGCCTATGCTAAAATAACGCCTTATTTTCAAACAGCCTCTTCATTTTCTATGCTCAACCCACACCGCCAGCTTACCGAACTCGTGCGCCTGCTTCAGGAACGCAGCTACATTTTCCCTGCCGACCCGCAACCCATCACCGAAGCCTTGCGCCATGCCGAAGGCAATCCCGAAACCAAACTCAACCGCCGCGCCGAAATTATTGACAGTGACCACAAGCTGCAAGACAGCCTTGCCCGCATCCGCAGCCTGTTTGCATGGCTGCTGCTGGCGGCTACCGTGTTTTGGCTGGTGAGCGGATTTGCCGGCACCGTTACCCTGATGCAGCAATCGGGGCTGAACTTCTTTTTCGTGTTGGCAGGCGTGCTCGGTTTGCACACCCTGATGCTGCTGGTGTGGCTTGCCGCTGTGAGCATGCGCTTCAAACCCAACGGTTTTTTCGCTAACCCTGCTATGTGGATACGCGGTAAAGACCCCGTCAACCAAGCCATCCTGCGCCTGTATAGCGACGAATGGAGCAAACCTGCCACCCGCTGGCTGATCGGCCAAACCACCCACCGCTTGTGGCTGGCGACCCTGCTCGGCATGCTCGCCGCCGTCGTACTTTTGCTCACCGTGCGCCAATACACCTTCAATTGGGAAAGCACCCTGTTGAGCGACGGCACCTTCGTCAAAGCCGTGCAGGTTTTATCATGGCTGCCCGCCAAACTCGGCTTTCCCGTGCCCGATACCGAGGCCGTCTTAAACAGCCGTCTGAACAACGACATCACCGCCTCCCGACAATGGGGCGGCCTCTTAATCGGCAGCATCATCTGCTACGGCCTGCTGCCGCGCTTCGCCGCATGGCTCGTGTGCAAAATCCTTTCCCGCCGCACCCAAAGTCCGCTGCCGCTTGAAAAACCCTATTACCAACAAATTATCCAACAATGGCAGAAGCGCGTTGTTGATGCCGACACCCAAAGCGAAACCGTTACCGCCGTCGCCCCCAAAATCAGCCTTAACCAATCCCCCAAATGGGCCGTGATGCTCGATGCCGAATGGCCCGACAAAACATGGTTCAAACACATCTTAGGACAAGATTGGCTCGACAAAGGCACCGCCGACAGCCGCGATGCCGTGGCCGTCTTAAAAAACGAATTGCAGACACAGCCCGCACAACTGCTGATCGGCATCCGCGCCCGCAGCGTGCCCGATCGCGGCATCCTGCGCCAAATCACCGCTCTGGCCGAAGCCGCACAAGGCGGGGCAGTAGTGCAGTTGCTGGTGGAACAAGACTTTTCAGACGGCCTCGAAGACTATTTAAGCCAATGGCACGCAGCCCTAACCGAACGCAGTTTGCCGTGGTTGGATCCGGCTAGGGTTAGCCAGCGGGAGCGGTTGGAGATAAGTCAAAATGTATTTGATGTATGAAATATAAATTATTCAATAATTTATATGTAATGGCTTTTATTTGTAAATTTGAAAGGATACTGCATGTTTTGCATCGTGAATGAATATGTTATAAGCCAATTAGATAATTTGAGCAGGGATTACACTTGGGATAAATTTCGACTTGATAGTTTGCCAGAGGGAGTGCATATAAACATAGATCAGAATTGGGATTTAGCTAAGAAAAATCTTCAATTACGTCAGCAACTACATGAGCATTGGAAAGTTTCTTCTTTGGAGAAAAGGGAAAAGTTGGCAAAATGGTATGTTAAAAATTGGGGTGGTATTCGTACAAATGATAAAAATACGATAAGTGGCTATGCGGAGTTAGAACCACAAGACTTAATCAAACGAAAAGGAATAACAGGTATTTCATCTTGGTCTAAAGTTCTGAGTATTGTAGAACCTCGAACCTACGCAATATTTGACTCTAGAGTCGCTTTTTCATTGAATGCATTATTATTGCAAGGGGGATATAAATCCAAGTTTTTTCCAGTTTTACCCAGTCTCAATACAAAAATAGTAGAAGCATCTGATAAATTTAAACTTATGAAAAAAAACAATCGGGAGCAATATCAGTCAATGCCATCTAAAGATGTTTATTACAATTATTTAAAACTATTGAAAGAGGTGGCGATTGCTTGTGACACTTCTATTCAAGAAGTTGAAATGTTGTTGTTTGCTCACGCTGAAATTTTGGCAGATGTTGTATTGGATATTTGACTTGCTGATAACAATACTTGATCTATTGTTATTTAAATTGTTCAAATTAGCATAGTAATAAATTCATATAATTAAATAGTTATGCAAAATCCCCTATCCCTAGCCGTCGTCGGCCACACCAACACCGGTAAAACCTCTCTACTGCGTACCTTGCTGCGCGACAGTCAGTTCGGCGAAGTAAAAAACGCGCCCGCCACCACGCGCCATGTGGAAGAGGCGGCGATTAGCGACGGCAGCAATACGCTGGTTTACCTCTACGACACGCCCGGTTTGGAAGATGCGGGCGGTGTGCTGGATTGGTTGGAAGCCAATACTTCCGGCCGTTCAGACGGCATCGAGCGTTTGCAGCAGTTTCTCGACAGCCCCGAAGCGGCGGGCGATTTCAATCAGGAAGCCAAAGTGCTGCGCCAGCTTTTGCAGAGCGATATGGCTTTGTATGTGGTGGATGCGCGCGAGCCGGTGTTGAACAAATATAAAGACGAGCTGACCGTGCTTTCGTGGTGTGCCAAACCCGTGATGCCGGTGTTCAACTTTATCGAAGGGCAGGATTTAAGCGAATGGACAACCATGCTGGCACGGCGCGGGCTGCATGTTTACAGCGGTTTCGATACTGTCGCCTTTGATTTTGAAGGCGAAATCCGCTTGTGGGATAACCTCGCCACCATGCTGCCCGAACGCGATACGCTCGACCGCTTGATGGGGATGCGCCGCCGCGAATGGCAGAAACTCGACAGCGATGCCAAACACGATATCGCCCATTTTCTGCTTGATGTCGCCGCGTATAAACAGGAAATCGACGAAGACGACAACCCCGAGCCGGTATTGCAAACCATGCAAGCCGCCGTGCGCCAGTTGGAGCGCCAGCTTCAGCAGCAGTTGTTCCAAACCTACCGTTTTTACCACAGCGAAATCGACACGGGCGAATGGGCGTTGAAAGAATTCCGCCAAGACCCGTTTGACGCGGATTTGCTCAAAGAATACGGCATCCGCACAGGCACGGGCGCGGCCACGGGCGCGTTAATCGGCTTGGGTGTGGACATGGTAACGCTCGGCGGTTCGCTCGGTTTGGGCACAGCCATCGGCGGCGTGCTCGGCGGTGTGCTGCCGAACATGCAAACCATCAGCGATAAATTATCCGGTATCCAAACGCTGCATATCGACCCCGAAACCATCACATTGCTGGCCGCCCGCGCTTTGGATTTGCTCAACGCGCTGCAAAAACGCGGCCATGCGGCGCAAGCCCGGATTCAGATGCTGAGCGGCAAAACGCCGTGGCAGCCTTCCAAACTGCCGTCTGAATTGAATAAAGCCAGAAGCCAGCCGAAGTGGTCTTCTTTGAATACGCATTTGCCGGAGCAAAGCAGGCGCGAACGTGAGGAAGCGGCAAAGCAGCTTGCAGCTAGGTTATGAGAGGTTATGCGCTTTGCAGTGTATGATTTTTGGATAAAGGAACATAACCGAACATAAAACGAACGGTGTTTGTTGCTTTTTTGGTTGATGGCGAAAATATTTTGAAAATTTTGTTTGACTTCAAATTTAAGGCTTGGCATAATACGCACATCAGGTTGCTTTGTGCAGCTTGATGTTTTCTCCTCTATTTCTCCTTTGTAGACTTGGCGCATACCCTAACGGGCTATGCGCATTTTTTTGCCTGAAGGTTTTATAGGATAAATGATTTTATATTTTTATATAAATCATGCACTTAATATAATATGCTTTGATAGCAGTTTAGGTTGCGAAGCAGTTTTTATGAATGTAGCCATCGTAACCCAACGGTTGAGATAAAACATGTTGAAGGTTGTTTGGCAGATTTGGTTTGTTGTTTCTAAAAAAAAGCAGGATTTATATTCATCGTTTTTATTCGTTTGCGAACATGTAAGATATTTCTGATATTAAGATGATCCGATACCCTATGATTGGTTTCAAAGCTGCAGAAAAATAGAGTCTTATAAATAATTTTAATGGCTGAATTGATAAATTATATAAATAAAAATATTGACGCAGCTCAAATGCTTGGGCATAATTCGCGACGTTGGCTGATTTGAGTAGTCAGCTGATAGTTTCTCCTCTATTTCTCCTTTGTAGACTTGGCACACAATCTTACGATTGTGTGCATTTTTTTATCTTTTTTCGTTGTATTATTTCAGGCAGATTTAAGCGGTTGCATGTTGAAGATTCGATTTTGTTTGATTGAGTTCGTTATAGAATATCTGCTTTGACAATCAGAACGGCTCTTTTGAAAAAAACATGCGGATTTTCAGCCGGTTCAATCTGCTTTTTATTCTTATTGTGAAATATGACGCCACTTTTGGAACTAATGAGCACCGAAGCTCCGGCAGCTGTTGCCGAAACATTGGATTTCTTTTTGTATGAATGTAGTTTGGATGAAGCGCCTTCAATTCAAGAAGTTGAGACTTGGCGCGATGTGTTAACCAAACGTGGGGGTAAATTTGCCCGTTTGGCTGCGCAATGCCAAACGTGGCTGGATGAGGAGAGTTAATGATTAGGCTGCCTGCCAACCGTTATACTGTTTTTGCCGTGTTGTGGTTTTTTGCCGGGGTGTATTTTTTGCTGTTGCGTGATTCGGGCGGTGCGCCGCCGTTCCGCCATTTTGACAAAGTAGCGCATTTCGCCCTCTTTTTTGCCCAAACTTGGTTGTGTGCAAAGGCTTTTATTGCAGAAGGCGAACCGATTCCTTATCGGATGTTATTTGTTTTGGCTATGCTGTTTGCGGTGGGAAGCGAAGTGGCGCAAGCTGTGTGGACAACAACCAGAGAAGGCAGTTTGGCGGATGTTTTGGCAGATGTTTTCGGAGTGGCGGCGGCTTTGTGGCTGGCAAGTAAAGTGAGAGAGGCCAAGCTCTTGAAGTCTTAACGACTTTAATAACAAGTGCTTAGGCAGTATTGAGGCCGTCTGAAAAAAGCTTTTCAGACGGCCTGTGATATGATGGCTCAATCAAAAGTAAAGCAGATTGATATGGAAAAAACGGTTTATCTTTATACGGACGGCGCATGTAAGGGCAATCCGGGTGCGGGCGGTTGGGGCGTGTTGATGCGTTATGGTGATCATGAGAAAGAATTGTTCGGGGGCGAGGCGGAAACAACCAATAACCGAATGGAGTTAACCGCTGTTATCGAAGGGCTGAAAGCATTGAAGCGGCCTTGCAATGTGCAGATTTGTACGGATTCGCAATATGTGAAAAACGGCATGGAGAGTTGGATTTACGGTTGGAAGAAAAACGGCTGGAAAACGGCTTCGAAGCAGCCGGTAAAAAACGAGGATTTGTGGCGGGAATTGGACGGTTTGGTCGGCCGGCATCATGTCAGTTGGACTTGGGTGAAAGGGCATGCCAGTCATGCAGAAAACGAACGGGCGGATGAGTTGGCCAATAGGGGAGTTGGGTTATACACAGGCTAGAGGCCGTCTGAAAATTTTGGGGAAAACCCTTTTCGGTTTAATGCAGCCGCGCGAAGGCTGTTTTCCCCTTTATAGAATATTTTTACCGAACTAAAAAAAGATACGCATTTTTATGTGTATCTTTTTTAATGGTTTTGGCTAAGCAGTTTTTATGTCTTTACAATAAATATCACAGGACGGGTATTTCTGCCAGCTCCAACTTATTGACTGTATAAAGCTATTTTCATAAAGCTTTCGGTTTAAAAGTGGTATTCCAGTCTTAACCCTGCTTCGTGTGTATAGTTTTTGGGCTCGATAACGGAAAGGGTTTGGTTGCCGTTGCGAATGTAGCCGGTATCGGAATCAAATATTTTCCATCCCCGGTAAAACGGGCCGATGCTTACTGCGGATTGATCAGAAAAACGCTTCGATAAAGGCAGGGTTGCTTCGAAACCTTTGCCGTTTTTTTGTTTTAATGTGACGTTAAAGCGGTTGTTGTAGCTGTGTTGTCGGCTGTGAAGTACATGATGGTACGCCACCAACGGTGTGAGTTCTAACGAGCGTGGCAGCTTAATGTGCAGGCCGGCCGCTGCGCGGGCGTAAACGGTTTGGTTTTGGCGGTCGTAATCGTGTTCGTTTTGTTTGCGGGGTAAGTCTTTAAGTACACGGTAACCTAAGCCTGTTTCCAACAAAAGCGATGTTTTTTCACCAATCGGGTAACGGTATTGGTAAGCGGCTTGTATATGGTAGGCTTTGCGGGGCGTATTATGGTAGGAAACAGAGCCGTAAGGTGTGGCGGACGTTTCATGATTGGCCGTTATGCCTCCAGTATAATCCGACTTGCCTTGGGCATAACGGGCATTCAGGTTTGCGCTATGGTAACGGTTGAACGGGTATGCCATGCCTGCCGAAACAGACCATAACTTGCCGCGCTGCTGCATAATGCGTTGGGAGCCGTGTCTGTATTCTCGATAGGTTTCTAGGTAATTTTCTGCACCCACAGAAAATTGGATGCGGTTGTGCATTGGTTCGGCTGAAGCGGTGCGGATACCTGGCAGAAAAGCACAGCAAAGAAGTGCGATATTGTAAAAACGAGCCATTTTTATTCTTTTGGAATATTTTTACCGATTGTAAATCGGTATGGCTGTTTTTAAAAGCGTTATGTTTTGTTTCAATAAAGTTTGTTGCGCGGAATCGTGAACCAAAAAAACCGCCCCACTAGGGGGCGCAAAAGGAACACAAACCACTACCAAAACTTTTACAGGGCAAATTCTTCTATTGTTTGTTTTGCCGGATATAAAGCCTTCATTAAGTCGGAAGGCGAAAGCGTATAATCCCGATTATCTGCTGTAGTTAAGCGGCCTTGACGGGGGGTAAGTTCGATCAGGCGGCTGTTTGCAGCTTGGATAAATGTTTCTTTGGTTGCACGCAAATGTCGTTGTAGTGCTGCGGTAACGCGTTGGTGCAGTTTGTCTTTTTGCTCTACGGTACGGGCTGAAGTGATCCAGCTTAAGCGGGTAGAGGCGTCTTCGGTTTCAATGAGCAGAATGCCGGTATCGGGTTCGTTTTGCGGGTTGTGTTCAAGCCAAACGTAATATCTGCCGTTTAGCGTGATAAACACTGCGCTATGGATTTCCGGACAGTCGCTACATTGTGTTGCCAGCAGTGAACGCACAGCTTTTTGGTGCAATCTCAGAATATCGAGAGAAATCTGCTTAAAAATACTTTCAGGCATTTCTTTCTCCTTTTGCATCTGTTCATGTGCTGAACCGTTGATGTGCATTATACGGAAAAAATGCTGTCTTGCAAATGATAATTGTTATTATTAGTAATATATTTTATAAGCTTATGTTTTAAATGGGAATTAATTGAGTAAATTCTTGAGTGAAATGCTATGCTTTATGCTTTTGGATTAAAAATCATAGGGTTTTGAAAAGAGCCCATATCGCGAATAAACTTATTTTTGATACTAGGCAGCAAGCAGCAGACAACACAAGTATAGTCAATCTACTTAACTATAATGGCAAGGTGCCACAATGCTGGAGTAAAAGTGAGTTGATTTGGTTATATAGGAAAATTTTGGTTGGGTATGGCAGTGGCCAATACATCAAGGCCGTCTGAATGGTTTCAGACGGCCTTGATGCAGAAGATTAAAGATACCGGTTGCCGTAAAAGCGCACGGTATCGTTTGCTTTGGTGTTTATGAATTGAGCAAACGCTCGTCCAGCATCAGATCTTCGCTTTTATTTACGCTGATTTTGCGCTCCAACACATTTTTGGCAATGTCTTGTGCCTCAATCAGCGAATGCATTTGATAAGTGCCGCATTGGTATTCGTTTAATTCGGGGATTTCGTTTTGATTCTGCACGTTTAAAACGTCTTGCATAGAAGCAAGCCAAGCTGCGGCAACTTGTTCCTCATCGGGGGTGCCGATCAGGCTCATGTAAAAGCCGGTACGGCAGCCCATTGGTGAAATGTCGATAATTTCTACGTTTTCACCGTTTAAATGTTCGCGCATGAATCCGGCAAACAGATGTTCCAACGTGTGTATGCCTTTTTCCGACAATATCTCACGGTTAGGCACGCAGAAACGCAAATCATATACGGTAATATCGTCGCCTTTGGGCGTGCGCATGGTTTTGGCTACCCGCACCGCCGGAGCGTGCATACGGGTGTGGTCGACTTTAAAACTGTCCAGCAATGGCATGGTAACTTCCTTTTCAAATATCGGTTTCGCGAGCCTGCAACAAGCGTATCTGGCAGCAGGCATTGAGTTTGGCAGAATCATAACATTTTTTTGCGGGTGAGGCCGTCTGAAAACGAATGGCCGGGCAGATAAGGTGGGGCTTTTGCAAGAACTCCGTCGGAGATGCAGCAACGACGGAGCAAGTTGAGATTATTTGCGAATATGATGTGTTTATTGCGCTGCTATGCTTCGAACTGCATCCGCATACGGAGATGTTACAAAGGTGTCCGGCTGTATGAACGAGTGAAAAAGCTTGTGCCGGTTTTTTCACAATACATCCAATCTTTTGAAGCATTTTGGAGACGTTGTGTAAAAGCCGGCACAAGCATTTGGGAAGTTGAACAATCGTTATTCAAACAATACATCAATCTCGCCGTTGGCTACCGCCAATGTTGCCTGTTTGGGCGGGTGGCCGACGGTTTGCTGCCATTGCAGGAAGCTTTGTGCAATAACCGGCAGCACTTGCTGGTTGAGCAGGTGGTCGATATTGCGGGCGCCGCTGTCGTTGATTGTGCAGGAAGATGCAATCAGATGAACAAATTCATCGCTGTACACCAGTTTGGTTTGATGTTGTTCGTGCAGATGTGCCGCTACTTTATTGAGCTTGAGACGCACGATTTCAGCCAAGGCTTCTGTTTGCAACGGTCTGTACAGTATAACCTGCATCCGCGCCAGCAATGCGGCTTGGAAATGATCTACCAAAATAGGGCGGATAGCTTCTTGGAGTTCTGCCTGCGTGTATTCCGGTGTTTCCGTGCTGCTGTCTTCTTCCGGCATTTCGGGCTGTTTTTGTTCGGATTCGGTAGATTCCGGAGTGGATGAACCTTCTGTTTCGGGCTGTCCTGCCGGAGCGTCTTCAACAGGTTGGAGCAGCTGGAGCAGTTCGTCGGCACCCAGGTTTGAAGTCATCAAAATAACGGTGTTTTTGAAGTCGATTTCCCTGCCTTCTCCGTCCCGCATGATGCCTTTGTCGAACACCTGATAGAAAAGGTTGAGAATATCTTTATGGGCTTTTTCAATTTCGTCCAATAAAACCACGCTGTAAGGCTTTTGGCGGACGGCTTCGGTTAAGATGCCGCCTTGCCCGTAACCGACATATCCGGGAGGAGAGCCTTTCAGTTGTGATACGGTATGAGCCTCCCGATATTCAGACATATTGATGGTAATGAGAGATTTTTCGCCGCCGAATAAAGCATCGGCCAATGCCAATGCGGTTTCGGTTTTGCCGACACCGGATGGGCCGGAAAGCAGGAATACGCCCAACGGGGATTCATTGGTTTTCAAACCGGCTTTAACGGCGCGCAGGCTTTGCGCAATGGCGTGGACGGCTTCGTCTTGGCCTACCACGCGCTTAGACATGATGCTTTCCAATTGCAGCAGGTTGGCCAGTTCGTCTTTGAGAATGCTGCCTGTCGGCACGCCGGTCCAGTCGGCGATGATGTTGGCGATCACGCTTTCGTCAACGCTGGTAAATATTAAACTTTGGCCGTCTGAAGCCATTTTTTCCAATTCGGCTTGGGCTGCGTGCAATTCGTCTTTCGCGTGAATGCGAGCGGATTCATCGGTGTCGGGGTGTTTGATTTTTGCGATTAATTCCTGCACTTTATCGGCCAGCTGTTTTTCTGCTTCATAACGTGCAGTTAATGCTGCTTTTTTGGCATTTAGTTCGTCGAGTTCTTGCTGGGCCAAAGCCATTTTTTCTTGCTCTGATTCGGTTGCTTGGCTTAATAAATCATCGGTTTTCAACGCTTCAATTTCACGTTGCAAAGATGCGGCTTGGGCATCCATCAGGCTGAACTGATGCGGTACGGTGTCCAAACTCATGCGGACACGGGCAGAAGCCGTATCCAACAAATCAACTGCTTTGTCGGGCAGTTGGCGGCCGGTAATGTATTTGCGGGAAAGTTGAACGGCTGCCACGATGGCGGAATCTTGAATATGTACGTTATGGTAGGCGGCATAGTGCTGTTTCAAGCCGCGCAGCATGGTAAAGGCCGATTCATCATCGGGTTCGTCCACTTTAACCATTTGGAAACGGCGCTCTAGGGCGGCGTCTTTTTCAAAATACTGTTTGTATTCGCTCCAAGTGGTTGCGGCAATGGTGCGCAATTCGCCTCTGGCCAATGCGGGTTTGAGCAAGTTGGCGGCGTCGGCGCCGCCGGCGCTGTTGCCCGCACCAATTAAAGTGTGTGCTTCGTCAATAAACAGCAATGTTGATTTTTCAGCGTTTTGAACGGCTTCGATTACGTTTCTCAAGCGTTGTTCGAATTCGCCTTTCACGCCGGCTCCGGCTTGCAGCAAGCCTAAATCCAATACCAGTAATTGAGTGTCTTTCAAAATGGCAGGCACTTCGTCGGCTGCAATTTTCAATGCCAAGCCTTCTACCAATGCAGTTTTGCCGACACCGGGTTCGCCGACCAAAATGGGATTGTTTTTACGGCGGCGCAGCAGAATGTCGATCATCTGGCGGATTTCGGTTTCTCTTCCGAAAATAGGGTCTATCTCGCCTTTTTGTGCTTTTTCGGTAAGGTTAACGGTAAATTTGGCCAAGGCTTCGTTTTGGTGGTTTTGGGCAACGGAAAAAGCGGCTGATTCGGTATTGCCTGCTGTTGCAGATGAGGCGTTTTCCGCCGCATCGCTTGTGTGTTGGATGCCTTCGGTAGAAACTTCGTCCAGCCAGTTTTTCAGACGGCCTATCTGTGTTTCGGTGATGCTGAAAAGCGGCCAGGCATCTTGGCTCATTAAGCGGTAGGGTGATTTTAATAAAGCAATGTAAAGGTGTGAGGAACGGATTTCTGTGCTGCCGTCATCAGAAGCCTGCAGCCAGGCATCAGACAATAGTGCAACCAATGATTTGGACAGGCTGGGGTTGCCGCGCACATTTCGGGGCAGTTTGTCCATGGTTGCCAGAAGGGGATTCCAGATGCCGTCTGAATTGATTTCATAGCGGCGGAGAATCGATACAATATCGCCTTCATCCAGCTCCAACAGTTTGATAAATAGGTGGTCGACGGTAATTTCGGCATGACCGCGGGTTTGACATAAACTGGCCGCCGCTTCCATAGCCTGTTGGCAGTAATGGTTCAAACGTCGGAGAAGCATGGCTTGATTCTGAGCAGACATAATAATTCTCTAGTTAATGTGTTTAATAAAAAGTGCTGCCGGTGGGCAGCACTTTAGCGGCTTAAGCGCGGCTTTCGTTCCAGCTGTCAGAGTGGATGATGTTGCCGTCTTTGTAAGTCCAAGTGATTTTTTCGTAACGCAATTCTACGCGCTCCAAGTGGTTGTAGCGCTCGCGTTGCGGATCTTTGATGTTGTACATTACAGGTGCAACACCTACCACTTTAACGTTATCCAGCTTGGTATTGAAATACTCTTTCTCTTGGCCGGATTCGTCGATTTGATACCATTTGATCTCTACTTCTTTTAAAGTTTGGCCGGTAGTAACCGCTTTAAACAAGTAGGGAGAAGAAGCATCGTATTCTTTATACAAAACGATCGGCTCGTGTACGCGGGTGCCGGTTAATTTGCCGGTGTTTGCATCAGTAGGAATACGTACGTTGTGTTGGAATTCAACGATTTCAACGCTGTTTTCACGGCCGTTTACATCTACAGAACCCTTAATGGCAGAGCCACCGTCGTCTTTCAGCCACATATAAGCAGGAATTGCCATATATTACTCCTTGTGTAATGAGGAAGGTTAAGATACTCCCTGAAAGGGAGAAAGTTTGCCCAATAAGCATATTGGTAAACTTTCTTTATTCTAATGAAATTATCTATATTAAATTTATTTTTTAGACGAAAGTCATATTTTTAAGACAGATGTCATTTGTGATTAATCATTTCGTTGGGAATCAAGGTGATTTCAACCCGTCTGTTTTGTGCTTTGCCGTGTTCGGTTTCATTATCGGCTATAGGTTTCGTATCTCCGTAACCTTTGGTTGCAAAGCGGCTGGCAGGGATATTGGAAGAAATAACCAGCCAATCGCGCACGGCAACGGCACGTTGCTCGGATAATTTCTGGTTGGCTGCCGGGTTGCCGACATTATCGGTATGGCCTTCGATAATGACTTGTGTATCAGGCTGCTCCTCAATTGCCCGGATCACTTTGATTAACGCTTTGTTGGCATTGGCTTTTAATTCGTATTGCCCTGATTCGAAGAGGGCAAGGCTGTCAATCGTCAATACCACCGGTTCCTTCTTAGGCGTGGGCTGCGGCGTGGCAGGCTTGGAAGGGGTAAGCATTTTTTCCAGGCTGATGATTAAGTCGTTACCGTGGTAAAGGCCGAGACCGTAATGGGTAGGAATTCCTTCGTTTTGGTAACGTTTAAGCATATTCAGCTCGGCATATAGGGTATCGGTTACTTTCAGACGTTCGGATTCGGAAAGATTTTCTTTGTTTTTAAAGTCGTTAACGTGTGCCTGTATTCCTTTAAGAAAAGCGGCATTGTTATAGCCTGAACACATAACGGCTACACAAATGGCGGCAACTATGATTGAAGATATTTTGAATAACAGTTTTTGCAGCCAGTTGGTTTGATGGAAAGAATCCCGACCGATAATTTTTTCGGGTAAATGCAGCGTATAGGATGGATAAACCTTCCGGATATTTGAGTATTGAATATTCAGTTTGCCTGTACGGTTTGAGATAAATTTATGCCATTGGGAATGCGGAGTGGCGTCTGAACGGTTAACAAGGCCGATACTGCGTACATCGATATAAGACCAACCTATATCATGCTGATGGTTGAAATATTGTTTTAAGCAATCAAGTGCTTCGATCAGGTGAATATAATGTTGGTTGTTCAGAATATTGTGATTATGGATAAATTCTGATGCCAAATGTTGTTGAAAGCTTTCAAACTGCTTGGGCAGATTTGATTCTTGGATACCCGTGTTTAATTTTTGTGCAAACCACACAGGTTCTGAAAATTCATTCACCCCTAAAAAATCTGCAGGCATATTGATAATCAGATTTACAGGAACGCAAGCATCAATGTTTTTTTGCAGAAAAAGAATATTTCTCAGCCAGTTTTTCAGTAGAGGGGTTATATCGCTATGTTTTGCAGGACGACATACCAGAGCCAACCCCAAAAAAAGAGGTTTGCTTTTGTATTCATCCATTAATCCGAGTGCTATTTTGTTTAGATATTCCGAATTGTTTACTGGAATATAGGCGATGCCGTCTGAAACATTAACTTTGTTATCCGTTAAGTCGGTATCCAAAATGAAAATAAACTTAACTGTCTGCTCAAGGTTCTTAATCTGGTTGCGGATGTCAAACCATTCACCTTGATAGCCCGTGTTTTTTGAAAGAAATTCTTTTCTTTTGAAAAACCATAGCGATACACAGCCGATTACGATTAGTAAAAGGGCAACGCTTTTTATCAACCAATGGGTGTCGATATAAAAAACGATGATGCAGAAAGCTGCCAGCCCGGAGGCCAGCAGCAAGGATAAAAAAGTATAGCGGTTTGAATCCATATTTCAGTTATGCTTATTTGGTTGTGATTTGTTGCGCTAAATTACTCAAATAAAAATCGTATATAAAATACGTTACAACGGTAATAGCCAATAAACAGGCAAATACCCAACCCGGATTGAAAGAGAAACCTTTTTTCAGCAATGTGCCTTTGTAGTCTGAATAGAAAAAGTGGCCGTCTGAAGTATCGGCGGAATAAGCGGGCTTGGGCACAAAACGGCTTAACTCGTTGCGCCACTTTTGCGCTTCCTGCTCATCTAAAACATATCGGCCTCTGAAGCCTAAATTCAAAATACTTAAATATCCTTCGGCAATTTTGCTGTCGGGCGTTTTTTCTGAGCATAATTTTTCGATTCTGTCGCACAAAACATCCCCTGCGTGATAAGACTGGAAAAAGTGGACTTGCAAAGGTTCCATTTCCCAAACGTCCCGGTCTTGCCCTTGAAGGTGTTTTAATGCCATCTCATCCAGAAGGGCGCATTGGGCATACGATAGGGCATCGATTTCTTCTGATGAAAAACCATGCTCGTGCAGATGGTTTTTGAATTGCGCAACCAATGTTTTTCCATATTCGTGCCAAGTAGCTGCGGTTTCGGGTGTGGCGCCGGAAGAGAGAGTGGCAACGGCAATCGCGGTATCCCGCAGGCTGCTTCTGATTAAAAATTGATTATTCATTTATGGGTTTCTTTCACTCAAAGGTTTACAACAGCATATAAACTTAAACGCAAATTGGTAACAGATGCCGGAACATAGATGCTGAATGCTTGAGATTCCAACATGCGTTTGAAAGCAGGGTGGTTTTTATCCAATCGGAAATAAACATTGTCCATGCGTACCGGCAAGCCTGCCGGCGCTTGATTCAACAATTGCAAAGGCACGCCCAACACAGCGGTGTTGATAACTCTTTCCACATCATCAGGTGCGCCGACTTTGCTGACTAAAGGCAATTGTTTCTGAAGGTCGAGGAACGATAAGGTTTCAGAGTGTGCAGACAGGAAAAATTCTGCCGAACCATCAATGCGGCTATCGAATATCTGTGCTCTCCATTGCGTCGGCTTGAAGTGATCCAAACTGATTTCAATAACGGGGGATGGAATCACTTCGTCTAGCAAGTCTCGAATTTTTATTTCTAAATTATTGAAAGTTTTATATAAATTTAAGTGGTTGTAGTTGTCTATGTTTTCAACGGATTCGGAGATGCGGAAGGTGTACAACATCCCTAAAAGTCTGCTCATCAGCTTGTACAACTCTTCGGGATGGTGGTTCGGATGCAGTTCAAGATGCGATATTTCGGGATACACGCTGTTGAGGCTGTGCAAAAACCAAAACAAAGTCGAATCGGAAACGGAGAAATCTACAAGATCTTCGCTACGGGCTTTCCGACGTGCCGACAAACTGTGTATGCGTGAAAATAATAAAGACTTAAGCCTTTGTAAAAGCTCAACAAGATAAGGCGAGCTTTCAAGCAGCACAGAAGGGGGAACATAGCGGCTGTCGAAAGTGAATTTTCCGTGTTCGTTTTTAGACAATCTGGCAACCGGGCATAAAATATAGTTGTCGTTGTCTTCAAAATCGAATCTGATTTGGAGGTTGTATTGCTCGACGGCAATTTCCACTTCTTCGTCTGAAAATAAATCGGAAACCGTTTCAAAATATTTTTTGAAACGGCGTGGTGCGCCTGCAGTGTCTTGTTTGCCCGACAAATTCGAGGTGTGGCTTTGCCAAATGGGAACAGCCAGATAAACCAAAACATTTTTGGCCGACTCCGGAATGATATCTAAAGGACGGGCTTCAATAATATCGTTGCTTAAACGGGTATCTAAAACAATACCGTCGGGCAGGCACAGTTGTATGAAATCGATTTTGATTTTTCCGACTTCAAGTGCTTTGTGATCAAGATGTTGCTGCACAACTCCCCAATTAAACGCCCCTGTTGTTTTCAGCATAGTAGCCGCTACAAAATCATTATATTGATTTTGTTGTTGAAAATGCTGGGGTGACAATAATATGCCTTCTTCCCATAATGGTTTGTAAATTTTCACGACTGCTTTATTCCTAAAAAATAACCGATAATCATCATTTCTGGACAATAGCATATCTTAGCTCATATACTCAAAATAAATAATTAGCGGTATATTTTCAAAACTGAGCGAATAGGATATTGATTCATTGCCGCGGTATGGTTTTTTAAAACGTGTACAAGGTTTTATCTTTGTATGATTTAAACAACAATCTTTAGGATAACGACGATCATGAGTAGCAAGAGTTTTCAAAACGAAGTACCGCCTGCGCGGATTAATATCAAATTGGATTTGCATACGGGCGGAGCGCAGAAGAAGGTGGAACTGCCTCTTAAATTATTGGTAGCGGGCGATTACAGTAACGGACAGGATCACCGCCCGCTTGCAGAGCGTGAAAAAGTTAACGTAAACAAAAACAACTTTGATTCGGTTCTTGCCGATTACAACCCGAAAGTGAATATCGCCGTTAAAAACACTTTGGCCGGCGACGGCAGCGATTTGAACGTGGATCTGAACTTCACTTCGATGGACGATTTCCATCCCGAACAGATTGCCAGAAGCGTTCCCGAACTGCGTGCTTTGCTGGCAATGCGTAACCTGTTGCGTGATTTGAAATCCAATTTGCTTGATGACGCCGGTTTCCGCCGTGAGCTGGAAACGATTTTGAAAGATGAATCGCTATCTAAAGAACTGCGTAACGAGTTGGAAAAAATCGCGCCGGTTGATAAGTAATTTCAGCAACGTGAGAATATTGAACAAGGAAAATAAAATGCAAAAAGTCCAGCAGGCTAAAACAGCGGTTGTTGAAAAAACTGAAAATATTCAAAGCGGTAATATTTACGAAACACTTTGCCAAAAAATCAATTTAAATACCGTTGATTCTGTTATCGATATCGAGAAGTTCCAAAGCAATGAGAAAATGTCGGAATCTTCTGCCGATGAAAGGATTGCGGCGGCGGTTAACGTATTTTTGAAAATGGTGCAGGATTCTTCCCAAAAAGTGGAACGTCTTGACCGTAGTTTATTGGATTATCATATCTCTAGAATAGATGAAAAAATCAGCCGGCAATTAGATGAAATTCTGCATAACGAAGAATTTCAGAAAGTGGAATCGGGTTGGCGCGGTTTGAAATTTTTGGTTGACCGCACCGATTTCCGTCGCAACGTAAAAATCGAAATTCTGGATATTTCTAAAGAAGATTTGGTGCAAGACTTTGAAGATGCGCCAGAAATTTCACAAAGCGGCCTTTACCGCCATACTTATACGATGGAATACGATACGCCGGGCGGAGAACCGATCGGTGCCATTATTTCCAATTACGAATTCGGCAGAAATCCGCAGGATATCGCGTTGCTCCGCAATATTTCCCGTGTTTCAGCCTCTGCGCACATGCCTTTTATCGGTTCGGTAGGTGCGGAATTTTTCGGTAAAGAGCATATGGAAGAAGTGGCTGCGATTCAGGATATTGCCAGTTATGTTGACCGTGCCGAATACATTAAATGGAAGAGCTTCCGCGAAAGTGAAGATTCACGCTACATCGGTTTGACTTTGCCGCGCTTCCTCGCCCGTTTGCCTTATGGCAGCGATACAGTGCCGGTGCGCAGCTTTAATTATGAAGAGCAGGTTAAAGGCAATGATCACGAGCGTTATCTGTGGGCGAATGCTTCTTTCGCCTTTGCTGCCAATATGGTTCGCAGCTTTATTAACAATGGCTGGTGTGTACAGATTCGCGGTCCGCAGGCAGGCGGTTTGATTGAGGATTTGCCGATTCATATGTACGACTTGGGCACAGGAAATCAGGTGAAAATTCCTACTGAGGTATTGATTCCCGAAACGCGTGAATTTGAATTTGCCAACTTGGGCTTTGTGCCGCTCTCATTCTATAAAAACCGTGATTACGCCTGCTTCTTCTCTGCTAACTCGGCACAAAAACCGGCTTTGTTTGAAACCAAAGAGGCAACGGCCAACAGCCGCATCAACTCACGCTTGCCGTATGTATTCTTGCTGTCGCGTCTGGCTCACTACCTGAAGCTGATTCAACGTGAAAACATCGGCACTACTAAAGACCGCCGCATGCTCGAATTGGAGTTGAACACTTGGATTAGCGGTTTGGTAACGGAAATGACCGATCCGAGCGATGAATTGCAAGCTACCCATCCCTTGAGAGAGGCCAAAGTGATTGTTGAAGATATCGAAGATAATCCGGGCTTCTTCAAAGTGCGCTTGTATGCCCGCCCGCACTTCCAAATTGAGGGCTTGGATGTGAACTTGTCTTTGGTATCACAAATGCCGAAAGAAAAGAAATAAGTTTTGGTTATGCAAAAAGCACTCTGATGAAGAGTGCTTTTTTATACGAGGCCGTCTGAAAATTCAGACGGCCTTTTTATTCTTATAGTTAATCCACTTAATTTTTAATACAAGGCAGTAAGCCGCAGACAGTACGGTCGGCGCGCTTCAGCGGCTTACACCATCGTTCTCTTTGAGCTAAGGCGAAGCAACGCCGTCGTAAAAGTTAAGGGGCTGAAGTAGATTAGCCCTAAACACCACACCAAAGCCGCAAAGTTTTTAACTGCTGCTTTGGTGTCCCGAAGTTAAAACGAAACTCACATTCTTTCAAGAACAGAGGAAAAGATTTTCGGTCGA